>JAGPES010000092.1 GCA_018057015.1 Pseudomonadales bacterium
TGAGACCTGTACGGGGAAGGCACATGCTTCCCCTTGCTGTTTTTGGGATCCGCAAGATCCGTACATCCCTCCCGTCGATTCATCATCGCCGCCCTGTGCTAAACTCGCGCCCCGTTCGAATCCGGCAGGGAAGCGTATCCAGTTGAACGACGCCGCCGTCCCCATCTATCCAGACCAGTCTCTGGACATCGGCTGCCGGCGCTACGGACCGGGCGAGCACCACATCGCGCCGCAATCGATCCCGACCGAGGCAGTGTGGGTCTACCGCGAACTGCGCGAGGCCGGCTTCGAGGCATACCTCGTCGGCGGCTGCGTGCGCGACCTGCTGCTCGGCTACGAGCCCAAGGACTTCGACGTCTCGACCAACGCCACGCCCGAGGAGATCCGCGACATCTTCCGCCGCTCGCGGATCGTCGGACGGCGCTTCCAGATCGTGCACGTGCGCTCGGGACGCGAGGTGATCGAGGTGTCGACCTTCCGCGGTCATCACAGCGCGGATTTCGAGCCCGACAGCGAGGACGAGCAACCCCTCGAAGGCAGTGCCTCGTACGCCGAATCGGGCATGCTGCTGCGCGACAACGTCTTCGGCAACGTCGAGGAAGACGCGTTGCGGCGCGACTTCAGCGTCAACGGCCTGTACTACGATCCCGACGCCAACTGCGTGCTGGATTTCAGCACCGGTGTCGCGGATCTCGAGGCGCGCGTGCTGCGGGTGATCGGCGACCCGGTGACGCGCTTCCAGGAAGACCCGGTGCGCATGCTGCGCGCGGCGCGCTTCGCCGCAAAGCTCGATTTCGTCATCGAGGAGACGGCGCTCGCCGCCGTCGCGAAGTGCCGCAAGCTGCTGGCGCAGATCCCCGCGGCGCGCATGTTCGACGAAGTGCTGAAGCTGCTGCTGGGCGGCCAGGGCGAGGCGACGTTCGCGGTCATGGACCACCTCGGGCTGTTCGAGCCGATCTTCCCGCAAACCGCGCGGGCGCTGCGAGAATCGCCCGAAGAGCGCAACCTGATCGTTCACGCGCTGCGCAACAGCGACGAACGCATCGCACAAGGCAAGCCGGTGACGCCGGCATTCCTGTATGCCGCGCTGCTGTGGCCGGCGCTGGAGCGCCGCCTGCGCAAGCTGCAGGAGCGCGAGCAGCTGCCCCTCGCAGCCGCGATGTACGAGGCAGCCTCGGAAGTGGTGGTCGAGCAATGCCGCAGCACCACGATCCCGCGCCGCTTCTCGACACCAATGCGCGAGATCTGGGACCTGCACCAGCGCCTGATCGGGCGCCGTTCGCCGCAGAAGCTCGCGGCGCATCCGCGTTTCCGCGCGGCCTATGACTTCATCCTGCTGCGCGAGCAGTCCGGCGAGGACCTGAACGGCGCCGGCGAGTGGTGGACGCGCTTCCAGAGCGGCGAGTCCATGCCGGCCCCGGCCGCGCCGGCACGGCCGCGCCGGCGCCGCCGGCGTCGCAGCCCGGGCGGCAGCGGCGCGGATGGCGGCTGAGTCGAGTGCGTATATCGCGCTCGGCGCGAACCTCGGCGACGTCAAGGGCAACCTGCGGCGCGCCGTCGCAGCGCTGAACGCCGCGCCCGGCTGTCGCGTCGCCGGCGTTAGCCCGTGGTATCGCAGCCGCGCGATCGGTCCCGGAGATCAGCCCGATTACCTCAACGGTGTGGTGGCGCTCGTCACAACGCTGGCGCCGCACGCGCTGCTGGACCTGCTGCAGGCGCTGGAGGCCGCCGCCGGGCGCGAACGCACGGTGCGCTGGGGCGCGCGCACCCTGGATCTCGACCTCCTGCTGTTCGACGAGCTCTCGTTCACCGACGAGCGCCTCACATTGCCCCATCCACGGCTGGCAGAGCGCAACTTCGTTGTGTACCCCTTGAGCGATCTCGCGCCGCAACTGCGTCTGCCCGACGGAACCCCCATCGCACGGCTGCGCGAGGCTCTGGGCGCGCACGGACTCGAAGCCACCGTTGCCGCGCTGGAGCAACCCGATGCCTAGCCGCACGGCCGGCACGCCCTCACGGCAGATTCCCCGCTTCATCGCGGTCGAGGGTCCGATCGGGGCAGGCAAGACCACGCTCGCGCGCAGGCTTGCCGCGAGCTTCGGCCACGAACTGGTGCTGGAGCTCGCCGACGAGAACCCTTTCCTCGAGAACTTCTACCGCGAACGTGCGCGCAACGCGCTCGCGACCCAGCTGTTCTTCCTGATCCAGCGCGTGCGCCAGCTCGACGCGATACGCCAGGCCGACCTGTTCCAGAATTCGCGCGTCACGGACTTCCTGATCGAGAAGGATCGGCTGTTCGCGCGCCTCAACCTCGACGCCAACGAACTCGCGCTCTATGAAACCGTGTTCGAGCGCCTCGTGCCGAGCACGCCGCGGCCTGACCTCGTGATCTACCTGCAAGCGCCGGTGGACGTGCTGATCGAACGTATCCAGCGCCGCGGCGTGGCCGCCGAGCAGCTGGTCGAGCGCAAGTACCTTGAACAGCTCAACGAGGCCTATAGCCAGTTCTTCCATTTCTACGACGAAGCACCGCTGCTGATCGTCAACGCGGCCGCTATTGACTTCGCCAATGACGATAACCACTATACCGAGCTCGTCGAATACCTGCTGAACGTGCGCGCGGGCAGACAGTATTTCAATCCCACCTTTTTCTGACGAGAGTCCGGGAATGAAAGCCGTAACGATCAGGACGCTGCAGGAGATGAAGCGCGAACGGCGCCGCTTCTGCTGCCTGACCGCGTACGACGCGAGCTTTGCGCGTACCGCCGCCGCCGCGGGCATCGAGACTATTCTCGTCGGCGATTCGCTCGGCATGGTGCTGCAGGGCCATGCGAGCACCCTTCCCGTCACCATCGACGACATGGCCTACCACACGCGCTGCGTGAGCCGCGGCGCCGCTCCCGCGCTGGTGATCGGCGACATGCCGTTCATGAGCTACGCCACGACCGAAGACGCCATGCGCAATGCTGCCATTTTGATGCAGGCCGGCGCGCACATGGTGAAGATCGAGGGTGGCGCCTGGCTCGCCGATACGGTGCGACTGTTGAGCGAGCGTGGCGTGCCGGTCTGCGTGCACCTCGGGCTCACGCCGCAGTCCGTGAACAGCTTCGGCGGCTTCGTGGTGCAGGGCCGCGATGCAGCGGCAGCGCAGCGCATCGTCGACGATGCCCGGATCGTCACCGAGGCGGGCGCCGCGCTGCTGGTCCTGGAGTGCGTGCCGCGCGCACTGGCCGCCGATATCACCGCGAAGCTCCCGATTCCCGTGATAGGCATCGGCGCCGGCGGCGGGACCGATGCCCAGGTGCTGGTAATGCACGATATGCTCGGCATGACACCGCGCCCCCCGCGCTTCGTGCAGAACTTCCTGACCGGGGACCGCGATATAGCCGGCGCCTTCGCGGCCTACGCCGCCGCGGTGCGCGACGGCAGTTTTCCGCAGCCGGAACACGGCTTCGACTGATACCGCCCACCGGCAGGGAGCCCGACGTCATGCAGATCTGCAAGACTTTCTCCGAGATCCGCGCGTCGGTGGGTGACTGGCGCCGGCAGGGCCAGACAGTGGTTTTCGTGCCCACCCTCGGCAACCTGCACGAAGGCCACCTGCAACTGGTGAGACTCGCCGCGACACAGGGCGACAAGGTCGTCGTCAGCATCTTCGTGAACCCGCTGCAGTTCGGCAAGAACGAGGACTATGCACTCTATCCGCGTACTCTCGATGCCGACGTCGAGAAGCTGCGCGGCGCCGGAGCGGATGCGCTGTTCTGCCCGAGCGATCGCGAGGTCTACCCGAACGGCGTCGAGGAGCAGACCACGGTCGCGGTACCCACGATGACGAACATCCTCTGCGGCGCCACGCGCCCGGGCCACTTCACCGGCGTCACCACGATAGTGAGCAAGCTGTTCAACATCGTGCAGCCACACAAGGCGGTATTCGGGATCAAGGACTTCCAGCAGCTCGCGGTGGTGAAGCGCATGGTCGAGGACCTGTGCTTCCCGATCGAGATCATCGAGGCGCCGGTGGCGCGCGCCGAGGACGGTCTCGCGCTCAGCTCGCGCAACGGTTACCTGAACGCCCACGAGCGCGCGATCGCTCCGGCGCTGCACCGCGCGCTGGTGCAAACACGCGAGGCGATCGCCGCCGGCGAGCGCAATTACGCGCTGCTCGAGGCGCGCGCGCACATCAGCCTGCTCGAGGCCGGCATGCGCCCCGACTATTTCTCGGTGCGCGCCGCGAAGACACTGGAGCCTGCAGGCCCGGGCGACCACGAACTCGCGATACTCGCCGCCGCCTACCTCGGCAAGACGCGGCTGATCGACAACGTGACGACGAGTATCCCGGCTTGAGCGGGTGACACCGCGCGGCAGGGGCCGCGCGCACGCAGGATCTTCCGCGCGGCCGGCTCCCCGCAAACATCAGGAACGGAGCGCAAGCATGCCAGAGAACAAGCCGTACCCCGTCCCCGCCGCAGCGCGCTCGCGCACGTTCATCGACGCCGCCGCATACGAGCGACTGTACGCCGAGTCGGTGCAGGACCCGGACGGATTCTGGGCCCGCCAGGCCAGCGAGTTCCTGAGCTGGGAGCGGTCGTGGACCCGGGTGCAGGACTGTGACCTCGGGCAGGGCATGGCGCGCTGGTTCGCGGGCGCGCGTCTCAACGTGGCCTACAACTGCATCGACCGCCACCTGCCGGCACGCGCCGAACAGGTCGCCATAATCTGGGAGGGCGACACCCCGGGCAGCGACGCGCGCATCACCTACCGTGATCTGCACGAGCGCGTGTGCCGCCTTGCCAACGTGCTCAAGGCGCGCGGCGTGCGCAAGGGCGACCGTGTCTGCATCTACCTGCCGATGATCCCGGAGGCCGCCTGCGCGATGCTCGCCTGCGCACGCATCGGCGCGGTGCATTCGGTGGTTTTCGGTGGCTTCTCGCCGGAGTCGCTGAAGGACCGGATCCTCGATTCCGATTGCCGCGTGCTGATCACGGCGGACGGCGGACTACGCGGCGGCAAACACATCCCGCTCAAGGCAAACGCGGACCTGGCGCTGGAACACTGCCCCGACGTGCACACCTGCCTGGTGGTCCGGCACACGGGCTGCACCATCGCGTGGCACGCGTCGCGCGATGCCTGGTATCACGAACTCACCGCGGTTGCCGCGCCGGAGTGCGCGCCTGAATCGATGGACGCGGAAGACCCGCTGTTCATCCTCTACACCTCCGGCTCCACCGGCAAACCGAAGGGCGTGCTGCACACCAGCGCGGGCTACCTCCTGCAGGCCGCGATGACGCACAAGTACGTCTTCGACTACCACGATGGCGACATCTACTGGTGCACCGCCGACGTCGGTTGGGTCACCGGACATTCCTACATCGTCTATGGACCACTCGCCAATGCGGCGACCACGCTGATGTTCGAGGGCGTGCCGACGTATCCCACGCCGGCGCGCTGCTGGGAGATCATCGACAAGCACGCGGTGAACATCTTCTACACTGCCCCGACCGCACTGCGCGCGCTGATGGGGCTGGGCAACGAGTACGTGAACCGCACCTCGCGCCGCAGCCTGCGCCTGCTGGGATCGGTCGGCGAACCCATCAACCCGGAGGCCTGGGAGTGGTATTACCGCGTGGTCGGCGAGACGCGCTGCCCGGTGATCGACACCTGGTGGCAGACCGAGACCGGCGCGATCATGATCGCGCCGCTCCCCGGCGCCACGCCGCTGAAGCCGGGCTCCGCCACGCGCCCATTCTTCGGCGTGATGCCGGCGCTGGTCGATGCGGAGGGCAGGATCCTCGAGGGCGAGGCCTCCGGCAACCTGGTGATCACGCGCTCGTGGCCGAGCCAGATCCGCTCGGTCTACGGCGACCACCAGCGGATGGTCGACACCTATTTCAGCGCCTACCCCGGCTATTACTTCACCGGTGACGGGGCGCGCCGCGATGCCGACGGCTACTACTGGATAACGGGACGTGTCGACGACGTGATCAACGTCTCCGGGCACCGCATGGGAACGGCCGAAGTGGAGAGCGCACTGGTGCTTCATCCAGCCGTGGCCGAGGCCGCGGTGGTCGGTTTCCCGCACGACATCAAGGGCCAGGGTATCTACGCGTACGTTACCCTGATGCATGACGTGGAACCGAGCGAGACGCTACGCAGCGAACTGCTGGAACTGGTGAGCGAACAGATCGGCGCGATCGCCAGGCCCGACGTGATCCAGTGGGCCCCGGGGCTGCCCAAGACACGCTCGGGCAAGATCATGCGACGCATCCTGCGCAAGGTCGCGGCCGACGAGCTCGACAGCCTCGGCGATACCACCACGCTGGCCGACCCCGGAGTGGTACATGACCTGATCGAGAACCGGCATCGATCGTAGGTCGGCATTCATGCCGACAGGTGCCCACCCGAACACCGATGTCGCCATTCATGGCGACCCACAGTGAAAAGGGGCCCGAAGGCCCCCTTTCCGTCATCGCTTCAGCGCGCTATCAGTCGCCCTGGTAGCCGGCACCTTCGCCGCCTTCCTCGTCCAGCTCCTTCATGCTGAGCTTGATGCGACCGCGCGGATCCACGTCCAGCACCTTCACGCGCACTTCCTGCCCTTCCTTGAGCACGTCGCTCACGTTCTCGATGCGCCGGTTGGCGATCTGCGAGATGTGCACCAGGCCGTCCTTGCCGGGCAGGATGGTGACGAACGCGCCGAAATCCACGATGCGCGCCACGGTGCCGGTGTAGATCTCGCCGACCTTCGCTTCGGCCGTGATGGCCTGCACGCGCGCCAGTGCCGCATCGCGCGACGTGGCATTCTCGCCGTAGATGCGCACGGTGCCGTCGTCGGAGATGTCGATCGAGGCACCGGTCTCGTCGGTGATGCTGCGGATGGTGGCGCCGCCCTTGCCGATCACGTCGCGGATCTTGTCGGTATCGATGCGGATCATCACCATCTGCGGTGCGTGATCCGAGACGTTGTCGCGCGATCTCGTGATCGCGCGGCTCATCTCGCCGAGGATGTGCAGGCGGGCATGGCGCGCCTGGTCCAGCGCGGCTTCCATGATCTCCTCGGTGATGCCCTGGATCTTGATGTCCATCTGCAGTGCGGTCACGCCTTCGGCGCTTCCGGCAACCTTGAAGTCCATGTCGCCGAGGTGGTCCTCGTCGCCGAGGATGTCGGTGATCACCGCGAACTTGTTGCCTTCCTTCACCAGGCCCATCGCGATGCCGGCCACGGGCGCCTTGATCGGGATGCCCGCGTCCATCATCGCGAGGCTCGCGCCGCACACGGTGGCCATCGAGCTCGAGCCGTTCGACTCGGTGACCTCGGAGACCACGCGGATGCTGTACGGGAAGTCGTCCACCGACGGCAGCATCGCTGCCACACCGCGGCGCGCGAGACGGCCGTGGCCGATTTCGCGGCGCCCCGGAGCGCCGATGCGACCGCACTCACCCACCGAGTAGGGCGGGAAGTTGTAGTGCAGCATGAACGCGTCCTTGTACTCGCCCTGCAGCGCGTCGATGATCTGCGCATCGCGTGCGGTGCCGAGCGTGGCGACCACGATCGCCTGCGTCTCGCCGCGGGTGAACAGGGCCGAACCGTGCACGCGCGGCAGGAAGCCCACTTCCGAGACGATCGGACGAACGGTCTTCAGGTCGCGGCCGTCGATGCGCGGCTTGCCGTTGACGATGCGCTCGCGCACGATCTTCTTCTCGAGCTTGCCGAACGCAGAGCCGACCTCCTCGGCCGTTGCGTCCCCGGCCAGCGCCGCGATCGCGGCATCACGCAACTCGTTGACGCGCTGGTAGCGTGCCTGCTTCTCGGTGATGCGGTAAGCCTCGCCGATCTCGTGGGAGAACTGTTCGCGCAGCTTCTCGGCCAGTGCGGCGTTTTCCGCCGCCGGCGTCCACTCCCAGCGGGGCTTGCCGGCCTCGGCGGCCAGTTCCTGCACCGCCTTGACCACGACCTGCATCTCCTGGTGCGCGAACAGCACGGCGCCCAGCATCTGGTCTTCGGTCAGTTCCTGCGCCTCGGATTCCACCATCAGCACGGCGTCAGCGGTGCCGGCGACGACCATGTCGAGCGCCGATTCACGCAGCTGCGCATAGTCCGGGTTGAGGATGTAGCCCTTGTCGGCGGTGAAACCGACGCGTGCGGCGCCGATCGGACCGTCGAAGGGGATGCCCGAGACCGCGAGTGCGGCGGAGGTGCCGATCATCGCGGCAACGTCCGGATCAGAGGTCTTGCAGGTCGACAGCACGGTGCAAAGCACCTGTACTTCGTTGCGGAAACCCTTGGGGAACAGCGGGCGGATCGGGCGGTCGATCAGGCGCGAGGTCAGCGTTTCCTTCTCCGACAGCCGCCCTTCACGCTTGAAGAAACCGCCGGGGATCTTGCCCGCGGCGAAGCTCTTCTCCACGTAATGCACCGACAACGGAAAGAACCCCTTGTCCTCCTTCGGGTTCCTGTCGCCGACAACGGTGACGAGCACCGTGGTCTGGTCCATGGTCACGAGCACCGCGCCGGTGGCCTGCCGCGCGATGCGGCCGGTTTCCAGCGTGACGGTGTGATCACCGTACTTGAACGTTTTTCTTACTGGATTCACGAATATTCCTCCACGTTCGGCCGGCATGTGCCGGCCGTTGAATTGTCAGCCCTGTCGGGCGCCGGTCAGCGGCGCAGGCCGAGTCGGGAAATCAGCGTCGAGTAACGCTGGGTATCCTTGCGCTTGAGGTAATCCAGCAGGTTACGGCGCTGGTTCACCATGCGAATAAGGCCGCGGCGCGAGTGGTGGTCCTTCTTGTGTTCGCCGAAGTGACCCTGCAACTTGTCGATGTTCGCGCTCAGCAGGGCAACCTGCACCTCGGGCGAACCGGTGTCGCCCTCAGCGGTCTGGTATTCCTTGACGATCTTCGCTTTCTCTTCTGCATTCAAAGCCATTGTGTAGTCCTCAGATTGATCAATATGCCCAGGGCGACACCATGCCGCCGAACTCGCAATCCTGGCCGCGCATATTTGCAGCCGGATCGTCCAACACGACCGCGCCGGGCATCTGTCCGGCACCGGTCATTCCACGCGCCGCGCGTGTCACGCGGCGCCCATCCTGCGGGGAGCCACGCGCCGGTCCTCCAGCACCTCGCCCACTCCCCGGAAACTTCCGTCCTCGCCCGCGATGCGCACCAGTCCCGGTGCGGGCAGGTTCGCTGCCGTCACCGCCTGTCCCTGCGAGAGGTAAAAGCAGACCGACTCCGCGAGCCGTACCTCCGGCAAGTGCCCCAGCGCGCTCGAGGCCGGCAGCAGGTACTTGTCGAGCTCCTCGAAGGCGCGATTCGCCCGCAGCTCTTCGAGCACGTCCAGGCTCACGGCCCCGGCCTCGCTGAACGGGCCGGCGCGACTGCGCCGCAGCGTCGCCACGTGCGCGCCGCAACCGAGCGCCACGCCGATGTCCTCGGCCAGCACGCGAATGTAGGTGCCCTTGCTCGCGTGCACCCGCAGCACCAGGCTCGCGCGTTCGCCGCCATCGAAACCTTCCAGCCCGAGACTGTGCACGGTGATGCGCCGCGCCTCGCGCTCCACCACCTGCCCC
>JAGPES010000093.1 GCA_018057015.1 Pseudomonadales bacterium
GATGACCCAGCAGACCCGCGTGCGGCACATCCTGATCAAGCCCTCGGAGGTGCGCAGCGACGCGCAGGCGCAGCAGCTGGCGGAGCAACTGCGCGCACGCCTGCTGGCCGGCGAGGACTTCGCGAAACTGGCGCGCGAATTCTCGGAGGACATCGGCTCGGCGCGCGAGGGCGGCGAGCTCGGCTGGACCAACCCGGGACAGATGGTGCCGGAATTCGAGCAGGCGATGAACCAGACAGGGGCCGGCGAGATCAGTGCGCCGGTGCGCAGCAGCTTCGGCTGGCACGTGCTGCAGGTCGAGGAGCGCCGCACCCAGGACCTCAGCGACGAGATGACACGCAACCAGGCTCGCAACATCCTGTTCGGCCAGAAGTACGACGACGAGCTGAATACGTGGCTGCAGAAGATCCGGGACGAGGCCTTTGTCGAAATCAAGATCTGATGCCCGCGACGACGCGCCGGTGCTCGCGGTAACCCCCGGAGAACCGGCCGGCATCGGTCCCGACCTGCTGGTGACGCTGGCCCAGCAGGGCTTCGACGGCGGCGTGATCGCAATCGCCGATCCGCAGCTGCTGCTGGACCGTGCGCGTGCACTGGGGCTGCCCCTCGACATCCTGCCTCCCGACCCCCTGCCCGCCCCGCCACGCTCGCTGCGCGTGCTGCCGGTTGCACTGCGGCACCCGGCCATACCCGGAACGCTCGACAAGGCGAACGCACCCTACGTGCTCGCGACGTTGCAGGCCGCGGTCACGGCCTGCATGGAACGGCGCGTGGCCGCACTGGTGACGGGACCGGTGCACAAGGGGATCATCAACGATGCCGGCGTGCCGTTCAGCGGCCACACGGAATTCCTCGCCGCCGCCACCGGCACGCCGCGCGTGGTGATGATGCTCGCGACGCCCGGATTGCGCGTCGCCCTGGCGACCACGCACCTGCCATTGCGCGAAGTCAGCGATCACATCACGCCGCAATCGCTGGAGGAGGTGCTGCGCATCCTGCACGGCGACCTGCGGCGGCATTTCGGCATCCGCGACCCGCACGTGCTGGTCGCGGGACTGAACCCGCACGCGGGTGAAGGCGGACACCTGGGCCGCGAGGAAATCGACGTGATCATCCCCTGCCTGCAGCGCCTGCGCGCCGAAGGCATGAAGCTGAGCGGCCCCCTGCCCGCCGATACCCTGTTCACGCCGCATCATCTCGAGCGCGCCGACGCCGTGCTCGCGATGTACCACGACCAGGGCCTGCCGGTGCTGAAGTACAAGGGCTTCGGCCACGCGGTCAATATCACGCTCGGGCTGCCCATCATCCGCACGTCCGTGGACCACGGCACGGCGCTGGACCTCGCGGGCTCGGGCAAGGCGCACACCGGAAGCCTGCAGTTCGCCCTGCAGACGGCGCACGAAATGGCCAGCCGCAGCGCCGCGATGCGTGCCGCGGAGCACGGCTGATGGCCGGTGGGGCGGCGAAGCACCGTCCGCGCAAGCGTTTCGGGCAGAACTTCCTGACCGATCGCCACGTGATCGACCGCATCATGCAGGCCATCGACGCCCGCCCCGGGGACACCATCGCGGAGATCGGACCGGGCCACGGCGCGCTGACCGAGCCGCTGATCCGCAGCGGCGCCCGGCTGCACGTGGTGGAGCTCGATCGCGACCTGGTCGCCAGGTGGCGCCTGCGCGAGGGCGAGCGCCTCAGCGTGCACGCCGCCGACGCGCTCGACTTCGACTTCCGCTCGCTGGCCCCGCCCGGGGGCGCGCTGCGCGTCGTGGGCAACCTGCCGTACAACATCTCGACGCCGCTGCTCTTCCACCTGCTGGAGCAGGGCGACTGCGTGCGCGACATGCATTTCATGCTGCAGCGCGAGGTGGTCGAGCGCCTCGGCGCGGAACCGGGCAGCGCCGATTACGGCCGGCTCAGCGTGATGGTGCAGTACCGCTGCGCCGTGCAGCCCCTGTTCGAGGTGCCTCCCGGGGCCTTCCATCCGCCGCCGCGCGTGGTGTCGGCAATCGTGCGCCTGCTGCCCCAGCCGCATCCGCATGGACGCGCAGACGACTACCGCACGCTGGAGCACGTGGTGCGAGAGGCCTTCGGGCAGCGGCGCAAGACCCTGCGCAACGCGGTCGCCGGCCTGCTCGATGCGCCCGCGCTGCAGCAGTTGGGCATCGATCCCGGCCGGCGCCCGGAAACACTGACGGTGCGCGAGTTCGTCGCGATCAGCAACGCCGTGGCGCGGCAACCGGGCAGGACCGGCTGATGGCCACCTACGCGATCGGCGACGTGCAGGGCTGCCACCAGCCGCTGATGCGCTTGCTCGAGGCCCTGCGTTTCGACCCGGCGGCCGACCGGCTGTGGTTCGCCGGCGACCTGGTCAACCGCGGCCCGGACTCGCTGCAGGTGCTGCGCTTCGTGCGCGGACTCGGCGCGCGGGCGGTGACGGTGCTCGGCAACCACGACCTGCACCTGCTCGCGGTGTCGCAAGGCGTGCGCAAGGCGATGCGCAAGGATTCGCTCGGCGCCATCCTCGAGGCGCCGGATCGCGATGATCTGCTCGGCTGGCTGCGCCGTCAGCCGCTGGCGTATCGGGAAGACGCGTTCGCGCACGTCATGGTGCACGCGGGCATACCGCCGCAGTGGAGCGTCGAGGACGCCCTCGCGCGCTCGCGCGAGGTGGAGAACGCGCTGCAGGGACCGCTTTACCTCGATTTCCTGCACCACATGTACGGCAATTTCCCCGACACCTGGAGCGAGCGGCTCGAGGGATTCGACCGCTTGCGGCTGATCACCAACTACCTCACGCGCATGCGCTTCTGCGCCGCGGACGGCAAGCTCGATCTCGACAACAAGAGCCCGCCCGCAGACGCCAACCCCGGCTTCGCGCCGTGGTACTCCCACGCGCAAAGGCGCAGCGCCGGCGTCCCGGTCGTGTTCGGCCACTGGGCCGCGCTGGACGGTCGGGCAGAGCGCGCCGACGTGCACGCCCTCGACACCGGCTGCGTGTGGGGGGGCCGCCTGAGCGCGATGCGCCTCGAGGACGGCGCCCGGTTCCACTGCGACTGCTGACATTCCCCGCTGTGGGTCGCCATTCATGGCGACAACTGCTTTCGGCAGGCACCTGTCGGCATGAATGCCGACCCACATCGGCGGCACCTGTGGGTCGCCGCCCCCCGGTGAGTCCTCATCCATGCGGAAAATGTTCGGCTGAAGCCGAACCCACAGAAGCCGAACCCACAGAAGCCGAACCCACAGAAGCCGGACCTACATCTCCTGCGAATTGGGTAAACTGCTGTTTTGTCAGGGCACGTCAAGCACGGTGCACATCTATCTCGTCGGCGGCGCGGTGCGCGACCGCATGCTCGGCATTGCGACAGGCGAACGCGACTGGGTCGTCGTGGGCGCCAGCCGCGAGCAGATGCTCGCGCTGGGCTTTCGCCAGGTCGGTCGCGATTTCCCCGTGTTCCTGCATCCCGAAACCGGGGAGGAATACGCGCTGGCGCGGCGCGAACGCAAGAGCGGGCACGGCTATGCGGGCTTCACCTGCGAGACCGGCGCGCAGGTCTCGCTCGAGGACGACCTGGCGCGGCGCGACCTCAGCATCAATGCGATGGCCGAGGATCCCGACGGCCACCTGATCGACCCCCACGGCGGCGCGCAGGATTTGCGCGACCGCGTTTTGCGCCATGTGTCGGATGCCTTCGTCGAGGATCCGCTGCGGGTGCTGCGCGTGGCGCGCTTCATGGCCAGGTTCGCCAGCCGCGGCTTTCGCGTCCACCCTGACACGATGACACTGATGCGCGACATGGCCGCGAGCGGCGAACTGTCGCACCTCGTGGCGGAACGGGTGTGGACCGAGACCCGCCGGGCGCTCGGCGAAGCGAGCCCGGAGGAGTACTTCCGCACGCTGCGCCAGTGCGGGGCGCTCGGCGCGATATTCCCGGAGATCGAGGCGCTGTTCGGCGTGCCGCAACCGGAACGCCACCATCCCGAGATCGACACCGGCGAGCACACATTGCTTTGCCTGCGGCTGGCGGCACAACTGCGGCTGTCCGAGACGGCGCGATTTGCGGTCCTGGTGCACGATCTGGGCAAGGCGCTCACGCCGCGCGAACACTGGCCCTCCCATGTCGGGCACGAGAAACTCGGCGCGGTCGCGGTGCGCGCGCTGTGTGAACGGCTGCGCGTGCCGGTCAGGTACCGTGAACTCGCGCTCGCGGTCTGCCTGCACCACACGCGCTGCCATCGCGTGCTGGAGATGCGCGCACCCGCGATCGTGTCGCTGCTGGAAGACCTCGACGCGCTGCGCAACGGCGAGCGCTTCGAGGAATTCCTGGCGGCCTGCGAGGCGGACGCCCGCGGTCGCAGCGGGCTGGAACAACGTCCCTACCCGCAGGCCGGCATGCTGAGACGAGCCCGTGCCGCCGCGGCCACGGTGACGGCGGCATCCGCCCTGGCGCGCGGTCTGCGCGGACCGCAGATCGCGGCGGAAATGCATCGCTCGCGTTGCGTCGAAGTCGCCCGGATCCTGGGAGAGCCACATGGGGAATAACAGCGACGATCGCGTTGCGCTGGTCACCGGCGCGGCGCAGCGCATCGGGGCCGCGATCGCGCGCGAACTGCATCGCGCCGGTTGCCGCGTGCTGGTCCATTACCGCAGCTCGGCCGCCGGGGCGGAGCAGCTGGCGCGCGAACTCAATGCCGTTCGTCCCGACAGCTGTGCCACCGTGCAGGGCGATCTGTGCCGGCCGGACGATGTGCGGGAGCTTGCAGCAAGAGCCACGACGCTGGCCCCGGGACTCGACCTGCTGGTCAACAACGCCTCGGCGTTCTACGCCACCGCGCTCGGCAGCGTGGACGAGGCGCAATGGAACGAATTGTTCGACGCCAATCTGAGGGGCGCCTTCTTCCTCAGCCAGGCGCTGGCGCCGGCACTGGCGCGCAGGCAGGGCGCGATCGTCAACATCGTCGACATCCACGCCGACATCCCGCTGCCCCTTCACGCGGTGTACACGATGGCGAAGGCAGGGCTCGCGATGATGACCCGCGCGCTGGCCGTGGAGCTCGGGCCGTCGGTCAGGGTCAACGGCGTCGCTCCGGGCGCGATTCTCTGGCCGGAGCAGCCCAATGCCGTGCTCGGCGCCGCGCACGCCGACGCGTTGCTGGCACAGACCGCGCTGAAGCGCATGGGCACTCCGGAAGATATTGCCGGCGCCACGCGTTTTCTCGGACTGGAAGCGCCCTACGTGACCGGGCAGATACTCGCGGTGGACGGCGGACGCAATCTCTACTGATCGCGACGCGTGCCGCGTTCGATCACCACGCCGACACCGCCGCAATCCGGCACCGCGCCCGGCTTCTCGAGCCGGACCCGCAGCCAGGGAACCGCGAATTCGGCCATCAGTGCGGACGCGACGGTCTCGGCAAGCGTTTCCACCAGCTGGCACGAACTCGCAGCGGCCAGCGCCCGGACGCGCTGCGCGACGGCGTCGTAATCGAGCGCGTCGGCGATCGCATCGGAGCGCGCGGCGAGGGCAGTATCGCTCGCCAGCTCGAGATCGAACTCCAGCACCTGGCGGACCTTGCGCTCCCATGGATGGACGCCGATCACGGTGTCGACGCGCAAAGCGCGGATATAGACGATGTCCATCACGATCCGCCGTCGCGCTTGCCCGGCGCGATCATGCCACCGGCTCCAGCGTGTCCATGGGCCAGCGTGCGCGGGCGCGCACGGCGAGATCGTCGTGCTGGCCGGCGAGCAGGCGCTGGCAACCGGCGTACGCCACCATGGCGCCATTGTCGGTGCAGAACTCCGGGCGCGGATAGAACACCTGCCACCCGTGCGCCTGCGCCTCCTCGTCCAGGCGGTCGCGCAGCTCACGGTTGGCGCTGACGCCGCCGGCCAGCACCAACTGCGTCAGCCCGGTCGACTCCAGCGCGCGCCGGCACTTGATCACGAGGGTATCGATCACGGCCCGCTGGAACCCGCATGCGATATCGGCCCGGGACTGTGGCGTGATGACCCCGCCCTCCTCCTGCCGCAGCCCCCTGAGCGCGATGGCGGCAGCCGTCTTCAGCCCGCTGAAACTGAAATCGAGCCCGGGCCGGTTGGTCATCGGGCGGGGAAAATCGAAACGCCGGGGCACTCCGTCGGCGGCCAGTGCCGCCAGTTGCGGGCCGCCCGGATAACCGAGCCCCAGCATCTTGGCCACCTTGTCGAAGGCCTCGCCGGCCGCATCGTCGAGGGATTCGCCGAGAATGCGATACGTCCCTATGCCCTCGACCAGCACCAGCTGGGTGTGTCCCCCCGATACGAGCAAGGCCACGAAGGGAAAGACCGGGCGCTGCGGTTCGAGCATGGGTGCGAGCAGATGGGCCTCCATGTGGTGTACCCCGACCGCCGGGACGCCCCATGCAAAGGCCAGCGATCGCGCGATGCAGCCGCCCACGAGCAGGGCGCCCAGCAGGCCGGGCCCCGCCGTGTATGCCACTCCGCCGATGCTTTCGACGGGGCATGCAGACGCCTGCAGCACGCGCCGGATCAAGGGCAGCGCTTTCTTTATGTGGTCCCGTGACGCGAGCTCGGGCACCACGCCACCGTATTCGGCATGCATGGCCACCTGGCTGTGCAGGGAATGAGCGAGCAGGCCCCGGTCCGAATCAAAGACCGCGACCCCCGTCTCGTCGCAGGATGTTTCGATGCCGAGCACACGCATGGGCGCGGATGATACCCCCCGCCCGGGGCGGATTCACCACGGGGCGGCAATATTCCCCGCGGCGGTCGTTTTGCATTCTGGCCGCGTTGCCTTTAGAATTCGGCGCCCCGTCCGCCATACCGGCGGCGGCAGCATCGTTGCATGTTCCGAACAACTGTCTGGTAGGTCCTGAATGCCGTCCATCAAGGTAAAAGACAACGAGCCCTTCGACGTGGCTCTGCGCCGCTTCAAGCGTTCCTGCGAGAAAGCTGGCGTACTGGCTGAAGTACGTCGTCGCGAGTTCTACGAAAAGCCGACGTGGATCCGCAAGCGCAAGGCAGCTGCCGCCGTCAAGCGTCACCTGAAAAAGGTGAGCCGCGAATCGCGTCGCCAGCAGCGCCTGTACTGAACCCGGTCACCGCGGCCGCCCGATGAGCGACGCCACGCTCAAGGCGCGTCTCACCGAGGCCATGAAGGCCGCGATGCGCGCGCAGGACAAGGCCCGGCTGGGCGCGATCCGCCTGATCCAGGCCGATATCAAGCGCGTCGAGGTCGACGAGCGCATCGAAGTGGACGATGCGCGCGTTCTGGTGATCCTCGACAAGATGGTCAAGCAACGGCGCGACTCCATCCAGCAGTTCGAAAGCGCCGGGCGCATGGACCTGGTGGCGATCGAGGCCGGCGAACTGGCGGTAATCCAGGAGTTCCTGCCCCAGGCACTCGGCGAGGCCGAACTGGAGCTCCTGATCGACGACGCGATGCGCGAAAGCGGTGCCGTCGCCATGAAGGACATGGGCAAGGTCATGGCGATCCTCAAGCCGCAGGTGCAGGGACGCGCGGACATGGGCCTCGTCAGCCAGCGCATCAAGGCTCGCCTCAGCTGATCGCTCCACCCCGCCCCGGGGATTGGAGTTCGTCTCCTGCGTTCCTGTAACATGCAGGCGCATCCACATGCGCAGTCCGCGATGTCAGGAAGAATCCCGCAACAATTCATAGACGACCTGCTGGAGCGGGTGGACATCGTCGATGTCATCGACTCGCGCGTCAACCTGCGCAAGTCGGGCAAGAACTACTCTGCCCTCTGCCCCTTCCACGACGAGAAGAGCCCGTCGTTCAGCGTGAACCCGGACAAGCAGTTCTACTACTGCTTCGGCTGCGGCGCCGGGGGCAACGCCATCGGCTTCCTGATGGAATACGAACGCCTCGATTTCCCCGCCGCCGTCGAGAAGCTGGCCGGCATAGCGGGCGTGGACGTCCCCCGCGAAGGCGGGGCACCCGGCGCCTCGCCGCGCCAGGCAGAATTGGCATCCCGCCTGGAAGCGGCCGCGAAGTGGTTCCAGGCGCAATTGCGCAGCCATCCGCAAGCGGCGCAAGCCAGGACGTACCTGGCAGGCCGCGGCCTCAGCGAGGAAACGGTCGAGCGCTTCGGAATCGGCTTCGCCCCTCCGGGATGGGACGGCCTGCTCACCGCGCTCGGCCGCTCCGAGGCGGACCGCTCGCTGCTGCTCGATGCCGGGCTGCTGATTTCCCGTGACGACGGCGGCCTGTATGACCGCTTTCGCCATCGGATCATGTTCCCGATACGGGACAACAGGGGCCGCACCGTTGCATTCGGCGGGCGCGTGCTCACCGATGAAAAGCCGAAATACCTGAACTCGCCGGAAACGGCGATCTTCCACAAGAGCCAGGAGCTCTACGGCCTGTTCGAGGCCAGGCGCGCCGTGCGCGACCTCGATCGCGTGCTGGTGGTCGAGGGCTACATGGATGTGGTCATGCTCGCACAGCATGGCATCAACAACGCCGCCGGGACGCTCGGCACCTCGCTGACCGCAAACCACCTGCAGCGGCTGTATCGCTACACGCCCAGCGTGATCTTCTGCTTCGACGGCGACGAAGCGGGTCGCAAGGCGGCTGCGCGCGCGCTGGAACTCGCCCTCCCGGCAATGCAGGACGGGCGCCAGGCGAGCTTCCTGTTCCTGCCCGAAGGCGAAGACCCCGACAGCCTGGTGCAGCGGATCGGCGCGGACGCGTTCCGCAAGCTGCTGCTCACTGCCACGCCGCTGTCGGAATACCTTTTCGAGCACTACGGGCAAGCCGTCGATCTCGGGCACCTGGATGGCCGCGCACGGCTCAGCAACCTCCTGTTGCCGGCGATCAACAAGATTCCCGGGGCCGTCTTCCGCGAACTCATGCGCACGGCCCTGGCCGAACGGGTCGGGATGCCGGCCAATCGCCTGCCGCAGGCGCCCGGCCAGGCGCCCCCCACTGCACCACGACAGACCGAGGAGACCATCGCGGCGCGGCCGCAGGTGACGCGCCACGCGACGCCGACACCCGCCGCGACGGCACAGCGCCGGGTGCAGGGCTCGACCCGCCACGCCATGAGGTTGCTGCTGCAGCACCCCGAGCTGGTCGCCAACATTCCGGATGTGGAACGGCTCGAGGCACTCGAGGATCCGGACGTGCCACTGTTGCTGCAACTGGTGACGCAGCTCAGACAGAGCCCGCACGCCAGCCTGGGCGCCGTGCTCGGGTACTGGTATGGCACCGAGAGCGGCGAGCTCCTCGCACGCCTCGCCTCGGAAGCCCCACCTCCCGACACCGATCCGCAACGGGAGTTCGAAGACGTGATCGAACACCTGGTACAGCGCGCAACCAGGAAAACAGCCACGGAGCAACTGCGGGAACTGGAACGCATTGCTTTCGTCGAATTGAGCCCCGCGCAAAAACAACAGTACCTGCAGCTGCTGCAGTTGCGGAAGAAGTGAGCCCCCGCTATCCGCGGTTCCCCACACGGCACGCGCTGCCGGCGCGAACCGTATTTTTTCGTAGGGCCGGACATGACTTCTGC
>JAGPES010000094.1 GCA_018057015.1 Pseudomonadales bacterium
GCATGAATGTCTCCCGGTGGGTCCGGATTTATCCGGACTGCTGCCTTTCCGAAGGCACATGTCGCCATAAATGGCGACCCACAGGGAACAGCAGGGCCAGGGCGCCGAAATACACCGCGAGCCCCGCGGCACAGACCAGCCCCAGGCGCAGCACGCGGGCGCTCCAGTGCAGTGCCGCCAGGTCCTGCAGCCACGCGAGCGCAGGCACCAGCACAGCGCACATCAACGCGACCGCCGCCCCGATCCTGCCCACGTCGCGCAGGAAACCCGCCTCCGGCCGGTAAATGTCGCGCCGCACCAACCCCTGCAGCAGCAGGCCGGCATTGAGCCAGGCCGCCGCGGCGGTGGCCAAAGACAAGCCCATGTGCCCCACCTGCCAGAACAGGTGCAGCGGGACGACGAACAGCAGGTTGAGCACCATGTTCGCGATCATCGCCTTGATGCCGATGGCCACCGGCGTGCGGGTGTCCTGGCGCGCGTACCAGGCCGTCGCCAGCACCTTGATCAGCATGAAGGCCGGCAGGCCGAGCGCCATCGCGGCCAGGCTGAGCGAGGCCATGTCGACGTCGCGTGCTCCCATCGCCCCGTACTGGAACAGCGTGCCCAGGATGGGGCCGGCGAGGATCACCAGCGCGAAGCTCGCCGGCAGGCCGATCACCAGGATCATCTTCAGCGCCCAGTCGAGCGTGTGGCGGTACTCGGCATCCGATTCCGTCGCGTACTCGCGCGACAGCCCCGGCAGGATCACCGTCGCGATCGCGATGCCGAACACGCCCAGCGGCAGCTCGGTCAGCCGCTCGGAGTAATACAGCCACGACACCGAACCCGTCGGCAGGAACGAGGCCAGCACGGTGTCGAGCAGCAGGTTGATCTGGCTCACCGAGACCCCGAACATCGCCGGCAACATCAATCCGAGGATGCGCCCCACGCCCGGGTGGCGGGGCTCGAAGCGCGGGCGCGGCAGCATCCGGATGCGCGCCAGGAACGGGATCTGGAACAGCAGCTGGATCAGACCGGCCATGAACACCGCCCAGGCCAGCGCGAACACCGGTTCGGCGAACCAGCGCGAAGCCACCAGCGCGCCGGCGATCAGCGTGAGGTTCAGGAATACCGGCGTGATCGCCGGCACCGCGAAGCGCGCGTAGCTGTTCAGCACCGCACCGGCGAAGCCGGTCATCGAGATGAAGAACAGGTACGGAAAGGTGATGCGGATCATGTCCGCGGTCAGCGCCAGCTTCTGCGGCATCTGCGCGAAGCCGGGCGCGAACACCAGCGTCACCACCGGCGCGGCGAGCACCGCCAGCGCCGTGACGGCGAGCAGCGCCGCGCCCAGCACCCCGGAGACGGCATCGACCAGCGCCTTGACCTCGGCCACGGTGCGCGTGGCGCGGTACTCCGTGAGCACCGGCACGAAGGCCTGCGCGAACGCACCCTCGGCGAACAGCCGGCGCAGGAACTGCGGCACGCGGAAGGCGACGAAGAAGGCATCCGCGTTGGCGTTGGCGCCCAGCATCGAGGCGATCACCACGTCGCGCACCAGGCCGGCGACGCGCGAGGTCATGGTCATGCCGCCGACCACGAGACTGGAACGGAACAGGCGGCGCCCGGTGTGCGCGCGCGCCTGCGACTCAGGCACCGGTACCCGCCCCCAGGCAGGGCGCGCTGAACAGCGGCCAGTAGCGGCCGTCGCGGCTCTCGTACAGGCGCACTTCAGCGGCGCTGCCCTCGAGGTCGAGCACGAAATCCGTCGTGTCCGGGCAGCCGGAGCGCGAGTGCCAGCGCCCGAGACTGAGATGCGCGCGGTAGGGACGGCGCTCGATGGCAAAGCCGGCGGCGGCAAGCGCGGCCGCCAGTGGTTGCTGCCAGGCCAGGAAGCCGGAAGCGTCCGCGGGCAGAGCCGCCATCACGCGCGGCGCGCGCACGCCGGGAAACGGGCGCACCACGCCCAGCCGGTAGCGAAACGGCACGAGCACGGCAGCGACCGGCCTCACGCAGGCCTGGATGCGCGGGATGTCGGCCAGCGCGACCTGCCCCAGGAACACCAGCGTGAAGTGGTAGTTGGCCGGCGCGGTCCAGCGCACGGCGGCGTAGGGAAAATGCGCGCGCAGCCGCTCACCCAGCGCCGCCAGCCCCGCGCGCAACGCCTCGTCGGGGTCGAGCGCGAGGAAGGTGCGCGCTACGTCCACGCGCGGCGCACCTCGTCGCGATGCATCGCGAGCCACTGCAGCGCGAGCAGCGTGTGCGCGTTGTTGAAATGCCCGTCGCGCTGCAGTTCCAGCACCTCGGCGTACGGGATCACGTGCAGGCGGATGTCCTCGTGCTCGCCGGCCTTGCCGTGCAGGCCGCCGGCATCGCTCAGGTTCACGCGCGCGCAGAACAGGTGGAAATACTCGTCGGTGCCGCCGGGGCTGGAGAAGTAACCCGCGACCGGCAGCAGTTCCCGGATCACGCAGCCGGATTCCTCCGTGGTCTCGCGCACCGCGACCTCGGCCGGCGTCTCGCCCGCCTCCACCAGCCCCGCGACCAGCTCCAGCAACCACGGGCTGCCGGCGCGAAAGGCCGCACCGATGCGGAACTGCTCGACCATGCCGATCGCGTCCAGCGCCGGATCGTACAAAAGCACGCCGACCGCCTCGCCGCGGCAGTGCAACTCGCGCGTCAGCGTCTCGGACCAGCCACCGGCGAAGCGGCGGTGACGCAGCCGGAACAGCTTCAGCTTCCAGAAGCCGCTCCAGGCGGTCTTCTCCTCGAGGATCTCGACGTCGTTGTGGCCGAACTGCCTCATCGCACCCTCACTCGCCGAAACGCTTGCCGGTGTACCAGCTCACGGACGCCTCGTAGCGCTCCACGAGGTGCACCACGTCGAGCACCAGCGCGAACAGCGCCATGCGCACCAGCACACCGTTGTCGGTCTGGCGGAAGATCGCGAGGTTGGGGTTCTCGTTGAGATCCGGATCGAGCTCGTTCGCCTCGACCCGCGAATCGCGCGGCAGCGGGTGCATGATCACGGTGTTCGGCTCGCAGTACTGGGTGTAGATCGCCTGGTTCAGGCGATAGCGTCCGCGGTAGAGGTTCGCCTCTTCCTTGCTGGCGAAGCGCTCCTCCTGGATGCGCGTGGAATAGGCAATGTCGACGTGCGCGATCGAGGACTCCATCGCATCGGATTCGACCACCGTGTGGCCGCGGCTGCGCAACGCCTCGACGATCTCGCCCGGCATGCGCAGTTCCGCCGGCGCGATGCAGGTGAGGTGCACGCGATCGAAACTGGCCAGCAGCTTCGACAGCGAGTGCACGGTGCGGCCAAAACGCAGGTCGCCGATCATCGCGATGCGCAGCCCGTCGATGCCGCCGCCGCGGTGCTGCACTTCCTTGCGGATCGTGTAGAGGTCGAGCAGCGCCTGCGTGGGGTGCTCGTTGGCGCCGTCGCCGCCGTTGATCACCGGCACCCGGCTGGCCGCCGCGAACTCCTTCACCGAGCCCGAGACAGGATGGCGCATCGCGATCACGTCGCTGTAGCCGCTGATCACGCGCGCCGTGTCGTAGAGTGACTCGCCCTTGGCGATCGCGGAGTTCTCGATACCGGTGGTCTCGCGCACCTCGCCGCCGAGCAGGTTGAAGGCGCAGCCGAAGCTCACGCGCGTGCGCGTGCTGGGCTCGAAGAACATGTTGCCGAGGATGGCCCCCTCGAGCACCCGCGTGATCTTGCGCCGGTGCGCGTAGGGCGCCATCGAGTCGGCCACGTCGAACACCCGCTCGATATCGGCACGCCCGAACTGTTCCACCGACAGAATGTGCGATCCCGCGAATTCCATGCTGCCTTGCCCTGCTGCTGTCGCAATCCGGTCGCGGGCATGGCCCGCTCCTACAATGTGGGTCGGCATTCATGCCGACGCGTGCGGCCGAACCGCAATCCGGTCGCGGGCATGGCCCGCTCCTGCAATGTGGGTCGGCATTCATGCCGACGCGTGCGGCCGAACCGCAGTAGACCATCCATCCGTCGAGCCGACGCCCGCCCCCTTGTAGGAGCGGGCCATGCCCGCGATATCGCGCGCATGGCGCGCTCCTACACCCGAAAATCGCCCTATGCGCCAGTCCGGAAGGCGTTTTGCGACGCCCTATTCAGCCGGACACACGTGGGTCCGAATTCATTCGGACAGGTGTCATCCGGCAGGCCCATGTCCGGCTGAAGCCGAACCCACAATTTCCCCCTCTCCGCATGAATGCGAACCCACAATTTCAATCCCGCGCAGTCTACCCGCTCGCCGGACGTCCTTCATCCACGAATTGCAGCGCGGCCCAGCGCGCGTATAGCGGCGAGGCGGCCAGCAGTTCGTCGTGCGTGCCGGTGGCCGCGATGCGCCCCTGCTCCAGCACCACGATGCGGTCGACCCGGCGCACCGTGGCGAGGCGGTGCGCGATGACCAGCGTGGTGCGACATTGCATCAGCGCCGCCAGCGCCTGCTGCACCATGGCCTCGCTGTCGGCATCGAGGGCGCTGGTGGCCTCGTCGAGCAGCAGGATCGCCGGGTCGCGCAGCAGCGCGCGCGCGATCGCGATGCGCTGGCGCTGCCCGCCCGAGAGCCGCACGCCGCCCTCGCCCACGAAGCTGGCGTAAGCCTCGGGCAGCCGCGCGATGAACTCCTCGGCGAAGGCCGCGCGCGCCGCTGCCATCACCGCCTCCTCACTCGCCCCGGGGACGCCGTAGCGGATGTTGTCGAGCACCGATCCCGTGAACAGCGCCGGCTGCTGCGGCACCAGCGCGAAATGCCGTCGCAGCGCCTGCGGATCGACGCCTCGCGTCTCGATGCCGTCGACCAGGATGCTGCCGCCGTCGGGTTCGTAGAAGCGCAGCAGCAGGTCGACCAGCGTCGACTTGCCGGCGCCCGAGGCGCCCACCAGCGCCACGCTGGATCCGGCCGGCACGTGCAGCGTGATGCCGTCGATCGCGGGACGCTCCGGATTCGAGGGATACGCGAAGCGCAGGTCCTTTAGCTCGATCTCGCCGCGCAGCCGCGCCGGCAGCGACAGGGGCGCGGCCGGCGCACGGATCAGCGGCGTCTCGCGCAGCAGCTCCATCAGCCGCTCGGTGGCGCCGGCGGCGCGCTGCAGGTCGCCTATCACCTCCGACAGCGCCCCCGCCGCGGCCGCCACCATCACCGCATAGAAGATGAAGGCCGTGAGCTCGCCCGGCGTCGTGCGCCCGGCGATCACGTCGTTGCCGCCGACCCAGATCATCGCGCCCACGGCGCCCAGCACCAGCACGATGACCATCGCGGTGAGCCAGGAACGCTGCACCACGCGGCGGATCGAGGCGCGGAAGGTGTCCTCGACGTGCATCGCGAAGCGCTCGCGGTCCACGCCCTCGTGGTTGAAGGCCTGCACGGTCTTGATGTTGCCGAGCGCCTCGCTGAGATAGGCACCGGCATTCGCGAGCCGGTCCTGGCTGTCGCGCGACAGCGTGCGCACGCGCCGGCCGAACACCACGATCGGCAGCAGCACCAGCGGCACGCTGAGCAGCACGATGCCGGTCAGGCGCGGGTTCGAGACGAACAGCAGCACCACGCCGCCGGCGAGCGTCAGCAGGTTGCGCAGCGCGATCGAGACCGAGGAGCCGATCACGGTCTGCAGCAGGGTGGTATCGGCGGTGATGCGCGACTGGATCTCGCCCGCGCCGTTGGTCTCGAAGAAGCCCGGATGCAGCGACAGCACGTGGTCGAACACCGCGCGGCGCAGATCCGCCGTGACACGCTCGCCGATCCACGACACCAGGTAGAAGCGCGTGAAGGTCCCGATCGCGAGCAGCAGCACGATCAGCATGAACACCAGCACCGCGCGGTTCAGCTGCTCGGCGGAGCCCGACACGAAGCCCTGGTCGACCAGCATGCGCAGCCCCTGCCCGAGGCTGAGCGTCACGCTCGCGGTGAAAACCAGCGCCGCGGATGCCCCCAGCACCCGCGGCCAGTACGGGCGCAGGAAGCGCAACGACGGCGCGAGAAGGGCGATGCGCGCGCGGGTTTCGCGGGGGTTGTCAGAAGTTGTTCTCATGCATCTCCAATTGTTTTTGTGGGTCAGCATTCATGCTGACATGTGCCTTCAGCATTCTGTCTGTGGGTCAGCATTCATGCTGACAGGTACCTTGGGCAGGCACATGTCCGAATAAATTCGGACCCACAGAAGCAGGACCGCCCCCATCTAGCCGCACAATTCGTCGGCGTAGGATTGCAGCGCATCCAGCACCGCCAGCGCGCGCGGGTCATTGGCGCGCTCGGCGCGCAGTTGCGCGATGCGCTGGCGCAGGCTCGCGCAATTGTGCATCCCGCGCAGCGGCTCACCGTGCAGTCGCGCCGCGCAATGCTCGGCCCAGCGCGCGCGCTCCTCCGTATTCAATGTCGCGGGAAAATTCCGCGCACGGTAGCGGAACAGCAACTCCGGCAGCCGCGCGTCCTCGAAGGCGAAGCGCTCATTCGCCAGCGCCTGGGGCGGCAGCGAACGCACGCGCGCCCCGAGGCGGCGGTCGTGATCGCCCAGAAACCCGGCGTAGAGCGCGAATTCGGGATCTGCCGGCGCGCGCTCCTCGTCCGCCGCATAGAGCGCGTGCAGCTTTTCCTTCAGACCCGGTGCCGCCTGCAGGCGTTCGAGGTGCGCGTGGCAGCGCGCCACGTCGATGCCGTAGCGCGCTGCAATCTCCGGCGTGAGCATCGCGGCCGGGGCCAGCATCGGGCTGCGGTTGACGTGGATCTCCTTCAACGGGATACGACCCATGCCCGCGGGCAGCTCGGCCGTGGGCGTGTACAGGTACCGGTGCAGCTGCGTGGCATCGAGGCGCAGCAGCGGTTCCGGGTCCAGCAGCAGGTTGCAGGCGATGATCTTGTTCGACTGCACGGGATGGATGGCCAGCGGCACCACCAGTGCCATCGCGCCGTTCTCGGCGGGAAAGCGCGAGGAGATGTGCAGCAGCGGCTTGCGCTCGACAATGTTCAGCTGCTGCTTGACCCAGCCCTTGTCGCGCGCCTGCAGCGCGTACCCGAACAGCTTCGGCTGCGCGGCGCGCAGCTGGCGCGCCAGCGCCAGCGTGGCGCGCACGTCGGCGAGCGCATCGTGCGCCGCGCCGTGCTCGATGCCGTTGGCGCGCGTGAGGTCCCCGAGCCGGAAGCTCGGCCGGCCATCGTCGTGATCCGGCCAGATCATCCCCTCGGGTCGCAGCGCGCGCGCCATGCGCATCACGTCGATGAGGTCCCAGCGCGAATTGCCGTTACGCCATTCGCGTTCGTAGGGATCGAAGAAATTGCGATACAGCGTGTAGCGAGTGACTTCGTCGTCGAAGCGGATGCTGTTGTAGCCCACCCCGCAGGTGCCGGGCAGCGACAGTTCCGCATTGATGCGCGCGATGAACTCCGGCTCCGCAAGCCCGTGCTCGCGCGCCTGTTGCGGCGTGATGCCGGTGATCAGGCAGGCTTCCGGGTGCGGAAGGTAATCAGCCGGCGGCCGGCAGTGGATCATCAGGGGATTGCCGATCTCGTTCAGTTCCGCGTCGGTGCGCACGCCCGCGAACTGCGAGGGGCGGTCGCACGCCGGGTCGGCGCCGAAGGTCTCGTAGTCGTGCCAGTAGAAGCTGGGCTTGGCGGGCATCTAATGCTCCCTTGGTGGGTCCGAATCATGTGGGTCCGAATTTATTCGGACATCTGCCTGCCCGAAGGCACCTGTCAGCATGAATGCTGACCCACAGGTAGCATTCCCACGGCACCTGTCAGCATGAATGCTGACCCACAGGTAGCATTCCCACGGCACCTGTCAGCATGAATGCTGACCCACAGGTAGCATTCCCACGGCACCTGTCAGCATGAATGCTGACCCACAGGTAGCATTCCCACGGCACCTGTCAGCATGAATGCTGACCCACAGGTGGCATTCCGAAGGCACCTGTCAGCATGAATGCTGACCCACAGGTGGCATTCCGAAGGCACCTGTCAGCATGAATGCTGACCCACAGGATGCCTGTCTACACCACCTCGATGTGCTCGGCCGCGATCTTCGCCTGCCAGATCCGCGGGCCGGTGGTGTGCACCGACTCGCCGCGCGCGTCCACGGCCACGGTGACCGGCATATCCTTGACCTCGAACTCGTAGATCGCCTCCATGCCGAGCTCCGGGAAAGCCACGACCCGGGCCGCGGTGATCGCCTTCGACACCAGGTAGGCCGCGCCGCCCACTGCCATCAGGTACACCGCGCGGTTGTCGCGGATCGCCTCGATCGCGATCGGGCCGCGCTCGGACTTGCCGATCATGCCGATCAGCCCGGTCTTCTCGAGCATGGTGCGCGTGAACTTGTCCATGCGCGTTGCGGTGGTCGGACCGGCGGGGCCCACGACCTCGTCGCGCACCGGGTCGACCGGGCCCACGTAATAGATGAAGCGGTTCGCGAGGTCCACCGGCAGTTGCTCGCCGGCGGCGATCATGTCGGTCATCTTCTTGTGCGCGGCATCGCGGCCGGTGAGCATGTGGCCGGAGAGCAGCAGCGTCTCGCCGGTCTTCCACTGCCCCAGTTCCTCGCGCGTCACCGTATCGAGGTTCACGCGCCGCGCGCCGGCCGCCTCCCAGGTGATGTCGGGCCACGCCTCCAGCGACGGCGGCTCCTGCAGCGCCGGACCGCTGCCATCCAGCTCGAAGTGCGCGTGGCGCGTGGCGGCACAGTTCGGGATCATCGCCACCGGCAGGCTCGCGGCGTGCGTCGGGTAGTCCTTGATCTTCACGTCGAGCACGGTGCTCAGGCCACCCAGGCCCTGCGCGCCGATGCCGAGCTGGTTCACCTTTTCGAACAGCTCGATACGAATTTCCTCGATGCGGTTCGACGGACCGCGCTCGATCAGGTCGTAGATGTCGATCGGATCCATCAGCACTTCCTTCGCCAGCAGCGCGGCCTTCTCGGCGGTGCCCCCTATGCCGATGCCGAGCATGCCCGGCGGGCACCAGCCGGCGCCCATCGTGGGCACGGTCTTCAGCACCCAGTCGACGATCGAATCGGAAGGATTCAGCATCGCGAGCTTCGACTTGTTCTCGCTGCCACCACCCTTGGCCGCCACGTGCACGTCGACCGTGTTGCCCGGCACGACCTGGTAGTGGATCACCGCGGGGGTGTTGTCCTTCGTGTTTCTGCGCGCGCCGGCCGGGTCGGCCAGGATCGAGGCGCGCAGCACGTTGTCGGGGTCGAGATACGCCCGTCGCACGCCCTCGTTGATCATCTCGTCCAGGCCCATCGTGGCGCCGTCCCAGCGCACGCCCATGCCCACCTTCACGAACACGGTCACGATGCCGGTGTCCTGGCAGATCGGGCGGTGGCCCTGGGCGCACATGCGCGAGTTGATCAGGATCTGCGCGATCGCGTCCTTCGCCGCGGTGTTCTGCTCGCGCTGCCAGGCCTTATGCATGGCCTGGATG
>JAGPES010000095.1 GCA_018057015.1 Pseudomonadales bacterium
GGGCTGGCTCGTTCGCTGTCGGTCCGCGGCGCTCCAGCGCCGGGAAGCGATGGTATACTGCCGCGCCTCGCAAGAGACCGGCTATTCATTCACAGGCCACTTCACTGGAGCAGACAATGGCGTACAAGCACATCAAGGTACCAGCACAAGGCGAAAAGATCACCGTCAACGCGGACTATTCGCTGAACGTCCCCAACAATCCGGTAATTCCGTTCATCGAGGGCGACGGGATCGGCGTCGATATCACGCCGGCCATGCTGAAGGTCGTTGATGCGGCGGTGGCCAGGGCCTACGGCGGCAAGCGCAAGATCAGCTGGATGGAGATCTACACCGGCGAGAAGGCCGCCGAGCTCTACGACGGCGACTGGTTCCCCGCCGAGACGCTGGAGGCCATCCGCGAATACGTGGTCTCGATCAAGGGTCCGCTGACCACGCCCGTGGGCGGCGGCTTCCGTTCGCTGAACGTGGCGCTGCGCCAGGAGCTCGATCTCTACGTCTGCCTGCGCCCGGTGCGCTGGTTCAGCGGCGTGCCCTCGCCGGTGCGCGAGCCCGGCAAGACCAACATGGTGATCTTCCGCGAGAACTCCGAAGACATCTACGCCGGCATCGAGTGGAAGGCCGGCTCGGCCGACGCCGACAAGGTGATCAGGTTCCTGCGAGAGGAAATGGGCGTCACCAAGATCCGCTTCCCCGAGAACTGCGGCATCGGCATCAAGCCGGTGTCGAAGGCAGGCACCGAGCGCCTGGTGCGCCGTGCGATCCAGTACGCGATCGACCAGGATCTGCCCTCGGTCACCATCGTGCACAAGGGCAACATCATGAAATTCACCGAGGGTGGCTTCAAGGAGTGGGGCTACGCGCTGGCGCAGTCGGAGTTCGGCGGCGAGCTGCTCGACGGCGGCCCGTGGGTGAAGCTGCGTAATCCGAAGACCGGCAAGGACATCGTCATCAAGGACGTGATCGCCGACGCGATGCTGCAGCAGGTGCTGCTGCGTCCGGACGAGTACAGCGTGATCGCCACGCTGAACCTGAACGGTGACTACCTCTCCGACGCGCTGGCGGCGCAGGTCGGGGGCATCGGCATCGCGCCGGGCGCGAACCTGAGCGATACCGTGGCCCTGTTCGAAGCCACCCACGGCACGGCGCCGAAGTACGCGGGCCAGGACAAGGTGAACCCCGGTTCGCTGATCCTGTCGGCCGAGATGATGCTGCGCCACATGGGCTGGAACGAGGCCGCCGACCTGATCATCACCGGCATGAACGGCGCCATCCAGGCGAAGACGGTCACCTACGACTTCGAGCGCCTGATGGAAGGGGCGACCCTGCTGAAGTGCTCGCAATTCGGCGACGCCATCGTCAGGCACATGGCCTGAGCCGGGGGGACCGGCCGCGCCGCGCGGCGCCGCCGGTCCCGCCTCATTTCATCAGCATCGCCGCGGCTTCCTCCAGCGCTTCCAGCGCCTCGATGGCGATCGCGTGCATGCCCTTCGGTCCGGCTTCCACCTCGAAACGCACGGTCTGGCCGGCCTTGAGTGTCTTGTAGCCTTCCATCCGGATGGCGGAATAGTGGGCGAACACGTCGGTGCTTCCCTCGTCCGGCAGGATGAAGCCGTAGCCCTTGGCGTTGTTGAACCACTTGACGATACCAGTACGCATGACTCTGGTCCTCGCTGCCCTGGACGGGCCGGCGGATTGTTGTCGTTATGTTCCTGCCGTCCATGGCGGGTGCACGGCGGCATGGGGAGCGTTTTAAACGACACGCAATCCAATAGTCAAGCCGAGGGCGGCGGCGCGGCTGCGGGGCGCGGTGCGCCACTTGTGCGCGACCGTGATCCGTGAAACATTCTCGTAACGTAAGGACTCACGCAAAGCGGCCATGAACCAGGGTTTTGCAATGGACATCCGATCGGGCTCGCGCGGCGGCAAGGGCGTGCCGAAGGGCGATGGCGACCTCGCCGTGCAGGAAGCGAAGCCCGCGCTGAAGCAGCCACCCATGTACCAGGTGGTCATGATCAACGACGACTACACGCCGATGGAATTCGTGGTGGAGGTGCTGCAGTTGTTTTTCGGCATGGGGCGGGAGAAGGCCACGCAGATCATGCTGACCGTCCACACCCAGGGGCGTGCGGTGTGCGGTATCTACACGCGCGACATCGCCGAGACCAAGGCGATGCAGGTCAACCGCCATGCGCGCGAGAACCAGCATCCGCTGCTGTGCGAAATCGAGGCCGCGGGGGATGCGTCGTGAAGCGCCGCCACGCCGCGAACTTTGTGGTCTATGCTGGAATCGGGGCTGCAGTTGCCGCCGGAGGTTTGTCATGCTGAGCAAGGACCTGGAGCTTAATCTCAACAGCGCCTTCAAGGGGGCTCGGGCCAGGCGACACGAGTTCATGACCGTCGAGCACCTGTTGCTCGCGCTGCTCGACAACGACGCGGCGGGCAAGGTGCTGCGGGCCTGCGGCGCGGACCTGGTCCAGCTGCGCGGCGAGCTCGCGGAATTCGTCGAGACCACGACGCCGGTGATCCCCCAGGACGATGCCGAGCGCGAGACCGAGCCGACGCTCGGCTTCCAGCGCGTGCTGCAGCGCGCGGTGTTCCACGTGCAGTCATCGGGCCGCAGCGAGGTCACCGGCGCCAACGTGCTGGTCGCGCTGTTCAGCGAGCAGGAGAGCCAGGCGGTCTACCTGCTGAAGAAACAGAACATCGCGCGCATCGATGTCGTCAACTACATCACCCACGGCATTTCCAAGGTTTCCGACACGCCGCGTCCCGGCGGGGCCGAGCCGGGCGACGAGGAGCAGCAGGGGCAGGAGGGCGAGGCCAGCCCGCTGCAGAGCTTCGCCTCCAACCTGAACGACGAGGCCCGGGCCGGGCGGATCGACCCGCTGGTGGGTCGTGCCGTGGAACTCGAGCGCGTGGCGCAGATCCTGGCGCGCCGGCGCAAGAACAATCCGCTGCTGGTGGGCGAGTCGGGCGTGGGCAAGACCGCCATCGCCGAGGGTCTCGCCAAGCGCATCGTCGACGGCGATGTGCCCGATGTGCTGCGCTCCAGCGTGGTCTATTCGCTGGACCTCGGCTCCTTGCTCGCGGGCACCAAGTACCGTGGCGATTTCGAGAAGCGGTTCAAGGGACTGCTCGCCGAGCTCAAGCGCAAGAAGCACGCGATCCTGTTCATCGACGAGATCCACACGATCATCGGCGCGGGTGCCGCCTCGGGCGGCGTCATGGATGCCTCCAACCTGCTCAAGCCGCTGCTGAGCTCCGGTGACATCCGCTGCATCGGCTCGACCACGTTCCAGGAATTCCGCGGCGTGTTCGACAAGGACCGTGCGCTAAGCCGCCGCTTCCAGAAGGTCGACGTCGGCGAGCCCAGCGTCGCGGAGACCGTGGAGATACTGAAGGGCCTGCGCTCGCGCTTCGAGGAGCACTACGGGCTGCGTTACAGCACGAAGGCGCTCCAGGTCGCCGCCGAGCTGGCCAACCGCTACATCACCGACCGCTTCCTGCCCGACAAGGCCATCGACGTGATCGACGAGGCCGGCGCCTTCCAGCGCCTGCAGCCGGAGTCGCGGCGCAAGAAGGTCATCGGCGTGAAGGAAGTGGAGGAGATCGTCGCGAAGATCGCGCGCATCCCGCCGCGCAGCGTCTCGGCCTCGGACAAGGAGTCGCTGCGCACACTCGACGCCGACCTCAAGCAGGTGGTGTTCGGGCAGGACGAGGCGATGGATGCGCTCGCGACCTCGATCAAGCTCTCGCGTGCCGGCCTGAAGAACGTCGAGAAGCCGATCGGCTGCTTCCTGTTCGCCGGCCCCACCGGCGTGGGCAAGACCGAGGCGAGCCGCCAGCTCGCCAAAACCCTCGGGCTGGAGCTGATCCGCTTCGACATGTCGGAGTACATGGAACGCCACACGGTGTCACGGCTGATCGGCGCGCCGCCCGGCTACGTGGGCTTCGACCAGGGCGGGCTGCTGACCGATGCCGTGACCAGGCACCCGCACTCGGTGCTGCTGCTCGACGAGATCGAGAAGGCGCACCCGGAGGTGTTCAACCTGCTGCTGCAGGTGATGGACCACGGCACGCTCACCGACAACAACGGCCGCAAGGCGGACTTCCGCAACACGGTGCTGATCATGACCACGAATGCCGGCGCCGAGATGCTGAGCCGCCGCTCGATCGGATTCACCGAGCAGGACAACAGCACCGACGGGCTCGAGGCCGTGAAGAAGGTGTTCACGCCGGAATTCCGCAACCGCCTCGACGGCATCATCCAGTTCGGCGCGCTGAGCCCCGAGGTGGTGCGCTCGGTGGTGCGCAAGTTCCTCGCCGAGCTCGAGGCGCAGGTCGCCGAGCGCAAGGTGCGCATCGAGATCGACGAGGCCGCGCAGGACTGGCTGGTCGCCAAGGGTTACGACGAGAAGATGGGCGCGCGCCCGATGGCCCGCGTGATTCAGGAGTACATCAAGAAGCCGCTGGCAGAGATCCTGCTGTTCGGCGAGCTCGAGCATCGCCCCGGCGTGGTGCACGTCACCGTGGACGGCGACGGACTGGCGCTGCAGGTGGAGCGCCCGTAGGTCCGGACGCATCCGGACGATGTCCGGTTGAAACCGCTCCTGCGGGTGGTCGAGGAGGGGGCGCGAGAGGATCAGCGCTCGCGGAAGGTGATGCGGCCCTTGGTGAGATCGTAGGGGGTCAGTTCGACCTTGACCTTGTCGCCGGTCAGGATGCGGATGTAGTGCTTGCGCATCTTGCCGCTGATGTGCGCGGTCACGATGTGCCCGTTCTCGAGGCGCACCCGGAACGTCGTATTAGGCAGGGTGTCTACCACCTCGCCTTCCATTTCCAACACGTCTTCTTTCGCCATCCAGAGCCACTCAGGTATAAATCAGGCCGCGGCATTCTGCCTGATCGGGGTGGCGGAAGCAAAGCGGCAACGGGACGCGGATCGCGAGGCAGCATACTTTTGCCCAAATCCGCGCCGCTGCGCCCCGCAATTCAGTCGACGCGCACCCAATGGCCGTTGGCGAGCAGCTCGACGGGGCGAAAGCGCGTCTTGTAGTTCATCTTGCGGCAATTGCGGATCCAGTAGCCGAGGTACACCGCGGGCAGGCCCAGCTCGCGCGCGCGCCCGATCTGCCACAGGATCACGTAGCTGCCGAGGCTGCGCTTCTCCTCGGCGGGTTCGTAGTAGGTGTAGATCGCGGACAGCCCGTTCTCGAGCCGGTCCACGACCGCGACCGCGAGCAGCCGTCCGCCGTCACGGAACTCGACGAAACTGGTGCTCCCCCATTCGCGCGTGAGGAAGGAGTCGTACTGCTCCCGGTCCGGCGGGTACATGTCGCCGTCGCGGTGGCGCTGCTCGATGTAGCGGCTGTAGAGATCGAAGTGCGCGTCGCTGTGGATGGAATCCACGACGTGTGCCTCGAGGTCGGCGTTGCGCGCCAGGATGCGTCGCTGGCTGCGGCTGGGTGCGAACGCCTCCACCGGTACGCGCGCCGGCACGCAGGCATTGCAGGCGGCACAATGCGGGCGGTAGAGGTGCGGGCCGCTGCGGCGAAAGCCGATGTAGGAGAGCTGGCTGTAGATGCGCGCGTCGATCGGCGTGCTCGGATCGACGAACAGCGTCGTCGCCTGCTCGCCCGCCAGGTAGCTGCAGTTGTGCGGATAGGTGGCGAAGACGCGCACGTTCGCCAGCAGGGTTACGGAATTACCCATGCCTCCTCGCCATAACGCCAGTCCAGGTGCCAGGGGCCGGGGCGGCCCGGCAGGTTCACGTTGGCGTCTAATATATCGCGAAATCGCGCGCGCGAAATGGTTCGCGCGCCGAGGCGACGCATGTGCGCCGTGTCCTGCTGGCAATCGATCAGCGCGAAACCCCAGGCGCGCAGCTGCCCCGCGAGGTGCACCAGCGCGACCTTCGAGGCATCGTCGGCGCGGCTGAACATCGATTCGCCGAAGAACACCCGCCCGAGCGCGACCCCGTAAAGGCCGCCGACCAGTTCCCCGTCGCGCCAGGTCTCGATCGAGTGGGCATGGCCCAGCCGGTGCAGCGTGCAATAGGCCGCGCGCATCCCGGCGCCGATCCAGGTGCCGGCGGTGCGCGCGCGCGGCGCGGCGCAGGCGTCGATCACCTCGGCAAAGCAGCGGTCGGCGCTCAGCGAGTAGACGTGCCGGCGCAAGGTGCGGCGCAGACTCGCGCCGATGTGCAGCTGCGCGGGAAACAGCACCGCGCGCGGGTCCGGCGACCACCACAGGATGGGCTCGGGCTCCTCGTACCACGGGAAGATGCCGCGGCGATAGGCCGCGACGAGCCGCCCCGGACTGAGGTCGCCGCCCGCGGCGATCAGCCCATCGGGTTCGGCGAGTGCGCGCGAGAGCGGCGGGAATGCCTCCACGTCCGCCGTGAGCCACGGAATGGAGGGCATCGGGAGTTCACTTCGCGTCGAGGTACTTTTCCGCGTCCAGCGCCGCCATGCAGCCGAAGCCGGCCGAGGTGATCGCCTGGCGGTAGACGTGGTCGGCCACGTCCCCGGCGGCAAACACGCCCGCGACGCTGCTCGCGGTGGCGTTGCCCTCGAGTCCGCTGCGGGTGCGGATGTAGCCGTTGTCCATGTCCAGCTGGCCGGCGAACATTTCCGTGTTGGGCGAGTGGCCGATGGCGACGAACACGCCGTCGAGCGCGATGTCGCGCGCCGCGCCGTCCGCGGTGGAGCGGATGCGCATGCCGGTGACGCCGGTATTATCGCCGAGCACCTCGTCGAGGGTGTGGTTCCACAGCATCTCGACCTTGCCCTCGGCCGCGCGCGCCAGCAGGCGTTGCTGCAGGATCTTCTCCGATCGCAGCGCGTCGCGGCGATGCACCACGTAGACCCGGGAGGCGATGTTCGACAGGTACAGCGCTTCCTCCACCGCGGTATTGCCGCCACCGATCACGGCGACGGTCTTGCCGCGGTAGAAGAAGCCGTCGCAGGTCGCGCAGGCGCTGACGCCGCGCCCGAGGAATTTCTCCTCCGAGGGCAGGCCGAGGTAGCGCGCCGAGGCGCCGGTGGCGATGATCAGCGCGTCGCAGGTGTAGGTCCCGGCGTCGCCGAGCAGCACGATCGGGCGTGCCGACAGGTCGGTGCTCGCGATGTGGTCGGCGATGATCGTCGCCTCGAAGCGCGTGACGTGCTCGCGCATCGCCTCCATCAGCTCGGGGCCCTGCAGGTGCGCGTGCCCGCCGGGCCAGTTCTCGACTTCCGTGGTCGTCATCAGCTGTCCGCCCTGCTGCATGCCGGTGATGAGCGCCGGCGCGAGGTTCGCGCGCGCGGCGTAGACGGCGGCCGTGTAGCCGGCCGGCCCCGAGCCGAGGATGATCAGGCGGTGATGGATGCTGTCGACCATGGCGAGCGGTTCCTCCGGGAGATGAAGCCGTTGTCGGGTGCCGGGGCAGGGCGCGCAAATGCGCCTATACTACGGTGTGGTTCCGCTGCGGCGGGCGGGGCGCAGTCTACCCGCAAAGACCACGGTTTCACAGGATGGCCTCCCGATGCGCGGAGGCCCGCAGAGGACCAGAAGGTTTGGCCAGGACACGAGGCGCATCGACGGTAGCCACCAGGGCGCTGCCCCCCATTCTGCAGCACGGCTTGCGCGAGGGGCTGATGATCGCCTGGGTCGCGCTCGCCGCGTACCTGCTGCTCGCCATCGGCACCTACAGCGTCGGCGATCCGGGCTGGTCCAGCACCGGCAACGGCGCCGGCATCAGCAATTCCGCCGGTGCGACGGGCGCGTGGATCGCCGACGTCCTGCTGTCGCTGTTCGGTTACGTTTCCTATCTGTTCCCGGTCCTCCTCGGTTTCCGGGCCTGGGCGCTGCTGCGCGAGCGCCAGTCGCCCTTCGTCTTCGACTGGCTGCTGGTATCGATCCGCAGTGTCGGCTTCGTTCTGGTGGTGCTGGCGGGCACGGGGCTGCTGGCCATCAAGGGCAGCGCGACCACGCTGCTGCCCTTCGGCATCGGCGGCATGCTCGGCGAAACCCTCGCGCAGGTCTGCCAGCGTGCCTTCGGGCTGCCGGGCAGCCAGCTGCTGATGGTCGCCCTGCTGCTGTTCGGCGTCACCATCTTCACCGACCTGTCCTGGGGGCGGCTGCTCGAGACCACCGGTCGCTTCACGTTGACGGGGCTGGGAAGCCTGGTGCCGCTCGCCGGCGCGGCGATCGCGCGCCTGCCGCGCCGCGAGCCCGAGCCGGCTCCCGCAGGCGCGACGGCCACGCGCGAACTCACGACGGACGAACTGGAAGAGGACAGTCCGCGCAAGCGCCGCGGCCGGCGCGAGCCGGTGATGGACGATGCCGCGGTGGACCCGTCACCCGCGCGGGGGATGCGCGTGACGCCCGCCATGGGCAGCGCGCCGGAATTGCGCACCACGCCGGAGATACGCCTGCCCGAAAAGCGCAAGGAGCCGCAGGGCGAGCGCCTGCAGCGCGAGAGGCAGGGCGCCTTGTTCACGCCGGCGGGGGATGCCCATCTGCCGCCGCTCGGCCTGCTCGACATGGCCGACAAGAGCAAGCAGCGCGGCTTCTCGGCCGAGGCGCTCGAGGCGATGTCACGGCTGCTCGAGATCAAGCTGCGCGATTTCGGCGTCGAGGCCAAGGTGGTCTCGGTGCTGCCCGGTCCGGTCATCACGCGCTTCGAGATCCAGCCGGCCCCCGGGGTGAAGGTCAGTCGCATCAGCAACCTGGTGAAGGATCTCGCGCGCTCGCTCGCGGTGATCAGCGTGCGCGTGGTCGAGGTGATCCCGGGCAAGTCGGTGGTGGGCATCGAGATCCCCAACGAGGACCGCGAGACCGTGATGCTGGGCGACGTGCTCGCCTCGCGCGCCTACGAGGCCGCGAAGTCGCCGCTGACGCTGGCGCTGGGCTACGACATCTCGGGCGAGCCGATGGTGGTCGACCTCGCGCGCATGCCGCACCTGCTGGTGGCGGGCACCACCGGTTCGGGCAAGTCGGTGGGTGTCAACGCGATGCTGCTCTCGCTGCTGTACAAGTCGACGCCCGCGGACGTGCGCCTGATCATGGTGGACCCCAAGATGCTGGAGCTCTCGGTCTACGAGGGCATCCCGCACCTGCTGACCCCGGTCATCACGGACATGAAGGATGCCGCCAACGGCCTGCGCTGGTGCGTGGCCGAGATGGAGCGTCGCTACAAGCTGATGGCGGCGATGGGCGTGCGCAACCTCGCGGGCTTCAACCGCAAGGTGCTGGACGCGATAGAGGCCGGGGAGCCGATAGCGGATCCGTTCTGGACGCCCGACCCGATGGTGTTCATCACCGAGGACGAGCAACTGGCCACGCCGCCCACGCTGGAGCCGCTGCCCGCGATCGTGGTGGTGATCGACGAATTCGCCGACATGATGATGATCGTCGGCAAGAAGGTCGAGGAGCTGATCGCGCGCATCGC
>JAGPES010000096.1 GCA_018057015.1 Pseudomonadales bacterium
AGCCGGCGTGGTCCCCGTACATGCGTTGAACCCCATTCAGATCCCAAGAGGAAGAGCGAGCTGTGAGCAGCATGAGCAAGAAACTGGTGCGCGTGACGAGCGTGATTTTCCTGGCCGTACTGGTTGCGGCCTGCAGCGGCAACAAGGCCGGCAAAGGGGCGTCGACCTCGGACATGGGTGCAGGCACCGGGGTGGGTGACGGCGGCGCCACCTCGATTGGCGTCGGCGGCGATGGTGGTCTCTCGCCTGAAGAAATGGCGGCGCGGGCGGCGGCCGGCGGCCTGCAGACCGTGTTCTATTTCGACTTCGACCAGTCCGCGCTGGCTCCCGAGACGCGCGCAGCGCTGGACGCGCAAGCCAGTGTGCTGCGCAACCAGGGCGGTGCGGTGCGCCTGGAAGGCCATGCCGACGAGCGCGGCTCGCGCGAGTACAACCTCGCGCTGGGCGAGCGTCGTGCCAAGGCGATCGCGAACTACCTGATCCTGCAGGGCATCGACCGCAGTCGCATCGAGACGGTGAGCTACGGCGAGGAGCGCCCCGCCGCGCTGGGCCAGGACGAAGACTCCTGGTCGCGAAATCGCCGGGTAGAACTGCGCTGAGCGCCCGAGCTTGCATGCGCCGGTACGCACTGCTGACGCTAGCCGTGGTTCTTGCCGCGCCGGCCTTCTCCCAGGTGGAGGTGGTCGAGCCCGGCGGCGCGACAACGGCACCCGTATACAGCGCGCCGGCGCAGACCCGACGCACGCAGCCGCAACCGGCACAGGCCGCGGCTTCCGGCAGCGGCGAGCTGTTCTACCAGCTGCAGTTGCTGCAGGACGAAGTGATGAAGCTCCGCGGCATCGTCGAGGAGCAGGGTGAAGAACTGCGGCAACTCAAGCAGCAGCGTCTCGAGGACTACATCAGCCTGGACAAGCGTATCGGTGCGCTCGGTGGCGGCAGCGCGCCGCCGGCCGCGGATGGTGCGTCCGGCGGGTTCGGGCCTGGCGCACCCCCGATAGACGCCTCGGTTGCGCCGACGCCGTCTCCGGCGGTTCCTGCGGCTGCAGCCGCGCGTAGCGCGGCGACCCCGCAGGAGGAGCAGGCTTACCAGGCGGCATACGAGCAGGTGCGCGCGCGCAAATTCCCCGAGGCCACTACCGCATTCAAGAGCTTTGTCGCGCAGTACCCCTCGGGGGACTACGCCGGCAACGCGCACTACTGGCTCGGCGAGCTCTACCTGCTGGACGGCGACAGCGCCTCGGCGAAGAAGCATTTCGAGACGTTGCTCGGACAGTTCGGCGACAACCGCCGGGTGCCGGACGCGATGTTCAAGCTCGGGCGCATCTATCACCAGGAAGGTGATGCGGCCAGGGCGAAGGACATCCTCGACCGCGTGGTGAACGAGTACGCGGGATCGGACAGCACGGCACCCCGGCTTGCTCGCGAATACCTGCAGCAGAATTTCTGAGACGACCAGAAAACGCTTGTTTTTTGCGTTTCAATCCGTACCATACGCGTCCTCTATCGGGTCGTTAGCTCAGTTGGTAGAGCAGTTGGCTTTTAACCAATTGGTCGCTGGTTCGAATCCAGCACGACCCACCAAACCAAAAGGCCGCCCACCGGGCGGCCTTTTCAGTTGTGCGCCCAGCATGGGCGCACTCTTGCGGGTGCAAGTCCCGCCGCGAGTTGATCACAGCAAGCGAAGTGAAGCGCAACTGCACGAGGGTGACCGAGTGTGGGGAGGAAGCGTGGAGCGAAACCGCGAGCCGATGGACAAGAACCGGATAGGAAGGCGCTGCCGAGCAGGGCGAGTGGGCAATGAACCGCGAAGCTCTTGTGATCAAGGCGAGGTGGCGTAAATCCGGCGGTTGTGCGGGGAAGGAGTGCGTTCTTACCTGGGGAGATCTCGCCTCATGCCTGAAAGGGCGACGGTATCTGCCGGAGCGAGAAGTCAGCAGAGGCCGTAGTAGCAGTAATGCGAAGGGCCGAACGAGAAGGAGAGCCGAGGCGCGTGTCGAGTGGACGTGTAGCGCATCAGAAGCCCGCGCGAGCGGGGCCAACCGCGAGAGGGTCGGGTGAATCCCGGCTGGGGCGCGGCGGCGATGAAGCACGGCTGGCGCGAGACGAAGGCGAAGGCTTGGGACGAGCGGACCTGCTTGGGCAGGTGCTCGCGAGCGCGAACATGGCTTCGGCGTGGAAACGCGTCAAAGCCAATCGCGGCAGTGCGGGGGTGGATGGATTGACGATTGCGCAAGCCGCTGTGTATCTCAAGACCCAGTGGCCGCGTATCCGGGAGGAACTGCAGACAGGACGTTACCGGCCACAGCCGGTGCGTCGTGTGCAGATCCCGAAACCGGGAGGCGGCGTGCGGGAACTGGGGATACCGACGGTGACGGATCGGCTGATCCAGCAAGCCCTGCTGCAGGTTCTGCAACCACGGATCGATCCGAGCTTTTCTGAATCGAGCTACGGCTTTCGCCCGGGCCGTCGAGCGCACGATGCGGTGCGCCAAGCACAGTGTTACGTGCAGGACGGCTACCGGGTGGTGGTCGATGTCGATCTGGAGAAGTTCTTCGACCGGGTCCATCACGATGTACTCATGGATCGGCTCGCCAAGCGGATCGAGGACAAGGCCGTGCTGCGGCTGATCCGGCGATACCTCGGGGCCGGGATTCTGGGTAACGGCGTGGTGATGGAGCGTCATGAGGGCGCGCCGCAAGGCGGGCCGCTCTCTCCGCTTCTGGCCAACGTGTTGCTGGACGAGGTGGATCGGGAGTTGGAGAGGCGCGGCCACCGCTTCGTGCGCTATGCCGATGACTGCAACGTGTACGTGCGCAGTCAGCGAGCGGGCGAGCGAGTGCTGGCAGGGCTGCGCAGGCTGTATGGCCGACTCCACCTGAAGGTGAACGAGGCGAAGACGGCGGTGGCGAGCGCGCTGGGTCGGAAGTTTCTCGGCTACTGCCTCAGGGCAGGGCCGGGGGGCGAGATCAAGCGCGCCGTGCACCCCAAGTCCCTCGATACCTTCAAGGCGCGCATCCGGCGCATCACGCGTCGGAGCGGCGGGCGCAGCCTCGCGGAAGCGGCGGAGCAACTCCGGGCTTACATGCCGGGCTGGAAGGCGTACTTCCAGTTGGCACAGACGCCTCGGGTGTTCCGCTCCCTCGACGAGTGGCTGCGACACCGGCTGCGCGCGCTGCAGCTCAAGCACTGGAAGCGCGGGACGACGATCTACCGGGAGTTGCGGGGACTGGGGGCGAGCGAGGTGCAGGCGGCGCGCGTGGCGGCTAACGCCCGGCGCTGGTGGCGCAACAGCGCCATGGAACTGAACCGTCACCTTCCGATTGCCTTCTTCGACCGGCTCGGCGTGCCGCGGCTCTCATGACCTCAACTTCTCGAACCGCCCGGTGCGGACCCGCATGCCGGGTGGTGTGGGAGGGGCGAGATCAGCGATGATCTCCCCCTATCCCGTTTGGGGTCTGTGTCGATCTGGCACGAACCAGCGCAGCGCAGGCGCCCCGCAGGGGTGATTGCGCCCGACGGGCCCCATTCATCATCCGGCACCACCGACGCGATTTGCATGCAACCTGTGACGCAGGTAGCCGCCCACCGCACGAGTCAGTTCGAGCGGCCCGTAGCGGCGGCGCACGTTGCAGTCGCCGCAGAGGTCTGCGAACGCCGGCAAGCGTTCACGGCGCTCGAGCGCCGCGCGCACACTCGTGTCGGCGACATGGCCCAGCGGGTGTGCATGCGCGATGTCGTTGAAGCAGTACTGGTAGCTGCCGTCCGCGGCAATCGCCAGCGCGGCGTTGCGCGGCAGGCAGCGGTAGCGGTTGCAGCGCCACTGACCGACCACGTCGCGCAGCGACGGCACGAAATCGAATTCCTGGCTGCGCAGCCCGTTGCGCTCGATGATCTGGCGCAACGTCGCGCCCGGATCGACCTGCTCGTGCAGCGCGCCGGCACGATCGTAGAGCGTCGGTGACATCGTCAGCAGCCCGACCCCGTTTGCGCGCAGCCACGCGATCGTCTGCCCGAGCGACGGCAGGCAGGCCGCGAGCGGCGTCAGGCTGATCGCCAGCCGTGTGTGGCGCAAGGTCGATTGCGCGAGCGCGATGTTGTGCATCACGCGCTGCTGGTCGAGATTCACGTGCACGCTACGGTAGACCTCGGGATCGACGCTGGAGAACGAGACGATCAACGTGTGCAGCAGCCCGTCGAGCAGGCGCAGCCTGGTCTCGTCGAGCAACTGTCCATTGCTGACCATGTCGATCCGCACGCGGGCTCCGCGCAGGATCTCGAGGCATTCGCGAAAGCGCGGGTGCGTGGTCGGCTCGCCGTAACCGGCGACGACGACGCGGTAGACGTCGCCACGCTCGAGCCGGTCGACGACCTGTCGCAGGACAGCGGGCTGCATCGGTCGCGGATTCACGATCGCCTCGCGCGGGCACATCACGCACAGCGCGTTGCACTTGCCGGTCAGCTCGAGGTTGACCGTGACGCGGTAGCTGCTCACGATCCGTTCTCCGCACCGGCCGCCACGGGAACCAGGCGCGGCACGTGCGCCGCACAGTTCGGCACCACCTGTTCCACCCGCACCTGCACCGCCCGTTTCGCGTGCGGGAAGCGTGCAAGTCGTACGGGATCGTCATGGATCGTCGCGCGTCCGTTCACGCGCAAACGGGCGCCGTCGGCGAAGTCGATGAACAGCAGTCCGACACGCGGGTTCTCGAGGATGTTGCCCAGGCTCATGAACGCGTTGTTGCCGTCGAAGTCGGGAAACTCCAGCGTGCCTGCATCGAGGATGCGTACCAGCCCCGGCCCACCACCCTTGAACGAGCAGTCGCAGCGTCCACTGCGGTCGCTGGTGGCGAGAAAGAAGAACGGCACCGCTTCGAGGCGGCCATGGAAGCGAGGCGGAATCTCCCCCCACACCAGTCGCTCGATCCGCGCCTCGTCCCACACCGACGGGTTGCCCCAGCGCCGCTGTGCCTCGCGCTCGCTCGTGCTGAACACGGTGTGCCAGTCCTGCATCGGTCCTCCTCCGGTTTCCTGTCGGCGATGACCCTGAATCGTCGGGCCGGCACGGATGGTGCGCGCACGTGCTTAACCGAACCTTAGGCCGCGCTGCGCGCCGAGCCCGAACAGACTTAAGCCCGCCTTAAGGTCGGCCATCTACCCTGTGCATCGAACTTGGTCCCGAGGGCGACAGCCCGGGCGGAGTGGATGGCAGCGTCGGCGTCGGTGGCAGAGGATGGCATCCGTTTTGAACGGAGCCGGCACGTGATCGCGCGTTCGCTGGACCGGCTGTGCGCAGCCGGTTCACGCGTACGCCTGGTGCGGCAGACGGACCCCGGGCGGGCGGAGGTCGAGTGCTTCATTGCCGAACGCTTCCGGACAGCTCACGGTGCGCGCGTGGCGGGCTTCATGCCGCTGCTGCTCGGCGTGTGGTCGGGTGAGACATGCCGGGCTGCGCTCGGCATACGTCCGGCCGCTGGCGGGCCGCTGTATCTCGAACATTACCTCGACCAGCCGGCCGAGCAGGCGATCGCGGCGATCTGCCGTGTGCCGGTGTCGCGCGCGACACTGGTCGAGATCGGCAACCTGGTGTCCGCTCCCGGCGGGGCCACGCCGCTGCTGTTCCTGCTGTTGCTCGCGGTACTCGATCGCGCCGGATATCGTTGGCTGATGTTCACCGCCACACCGCAGGTGCAGCGCGGTGTCCGTGCGCTCGGGTTCGAGATCGTGTCCGTGTGCACGGCCGATCCTCTTCGCGTCGCGGACACGGCGGCCTGGGGCAGCTATTACGACAGCCGGCCGCAGGTGATGCTCGGCTGCGTCGAGGACGGCATGCGCCGCTGTGCCAGCGATCCGCGTCTCGCTGCCGCGCTGCGGCGCGCCGAAACCGTGGTCGCCGAGCTCGCCGCACGGCTGGATTGCCCGTGATCGTCGATGCCGCCAACCTGTGCGTCGCGATCCCGCCGCGTGCGGCGGCGCGTGCCAGGGTGATCGGAGATGCCGCTGCCGCGATGCCGCTCGCCGCGCTCGCAGATGACGCTGTCACGCTGGCGGCGGCGATCCGCGCAGCCGGAGGCACGCGCGTGGCGCTGTTCGCGCGCAACGGGACGCCTTGGGTCACGGCCGACATCGCCTGCCAGGTCGCGGCGACCCCGTTATTGCCGGTCCCGGGCTTCTTCACGCCGGCCCAGAGCGCCCACGCGCTCGCCCGGTCCGGCGTGGATCTCGTGCTGTGCGATCACCACGCGGCACGCGACCAGCGGCAGCTGTTCGAGGCGCTGGGGAAGCGCATCGGGCCGCACGGCGAATCATGCGGCTTGCGCGTGTTGCGGCTTGCCGCCGAGGGCGCCGATGGTGCCGCAGCGTTACCTGAGGGGACCGGCAAGATCACGTACACATCCGGGTCGACCGGCGCTCCCAGGGGTGTCTGCCTGGGTACTGCGCAGTTGCTGCGGCAGGCGCACGCGCTGGCCGCAGCAGTCGGTGTCGATGGTCCACGGCATCTGTCGCTGCTGCCGCTCCCGGTGTTGCTGGAAAACGTCGCGGGTGTCTACGCGGCGCTGATCGCCGGTGGCGAGGTGCTGCTGCCCGATCCGGCACGGCTGGGTCTCGGCGGGAGTTCGTCGGTCGAGCCACGGCTTCTCCTCACCGCGCTGGATTCACTGCAGCCGCACACGCTGATCCTGATTCCGCAACTGCTGCGCCTGCTGGTGCTGGCCTCGGAGCAGGGCTGGCGGGCGCCGCGCAGCCTGCGCTTCGTCGCGGTCGGTGGCGCGCGCGTGGGGAGTGCACTGATCCATCGTGCGCGCGCCGGTGGTATCCCGGTCTACGAGGGCTACGGTCTGTCCGAATGCGCTTCGGTCGTCAGCCTGAACAACCCGGCAGCCGATCGGCCGGGCAGTGCCGGCAAACCGCTGCCACATCTGCGGGTCGCGATCCGCGACGGCGAGGTGACGGTGGCCGGCAACCCGTTCCTCGGCTACGTCGACGATCCCGCGAGCTGGTATCGACAGACCGTCGCCAGCGGCGATCTCGGGCATCTGGATGAAGACGGTTTCCTGCACCTCGAGGGCCGGCGCAGCAACCTGCTGGTCAGCAGTTTCGGTCGCAACATCGCCCCCGAGTGGGTCGAGAGCGAGATCGTCACCGGCACGCCGGTCGTGCAGTGCGTGGTGTTCGGCGAGGCGCGACCGTTCCTGGTCGCGCTCGTGTTTGCGGATGCGCGAGTCGACGACGCGGCGATCGCGCGCCGCATCGACAACGCCAACGCGGTGCTGCCCGACTACGCACGCGTGCGGCAGTGGCTGCGTCTCCCCGAACCGCTGACGTCGGGCAACGGGCTGCTCACCGCCAATGGAAAGCCGCGGCGCGCAGTGATTGGCGAGAGATTCGGCACGCAGATCGGGCGCCTCTACATGGCATCTGCGGAGGCCGCCGAGGCATGACGTTCTACGAGGATCTTGCGCTCGAGACGGCCGGCGAGCGGCAGTACCTGCTCGCATCACCAGTCATCAACCGGGCCCTGGACGGTGCGATCGATCTGGTCGACTACGTGTCTTTCCTGGCGCAGGCCTACCATCACGTTCGCCACACGGTGCCGCTGCTGATGGCCACCGGAGCGCGCCTGGCACAGGAGCGGGAGTGGCTGTGCGAGGCCGTGGCCAGGTACATCGCCGAGGAGATCGGGCACCACGAGTGGGTCCTGAACGACATCGCCGCCTGCGGCTTCGACCGCGAGGCGGCACGTCTGAGCACACCGGGCGCTGCCGTCGAACTGATGGTCGCGTACGCGTACGACACGATCAATCGCGTCGATCCTCTCGGCTTCTTCGGCATGGTCTACGTGCTCGAGGGGACCAGTGTGGCAGTCGCCACGCGCGCGGCGCAGCACATCCGCGAGCACCTCGGGTTGCCCGCGAAGGCGTTCACGTATCTCGATTCGCACGGTGCGCTGGACGTCGGTCACACAAGGTTCCTCGAGTCGCTGTTCGAGCGCATCGACGACGAGCGCGAGCGGCGGGTCATCGTGCACGCGGCGCGCATGTTCTTCACGCTGTACGCCAACGTCTTCCGTAGCCTGCCAGTGCCGGAATTCGTTCGTCCTGCGGCGCGGGACGCCTGAACCGGGGGGGTCCAGATGGAGATATCGGGCAAGACAGTGTTGCTCACGGGGGCCAGCGGAGGCATTGGTCGCGCGATGGCGCAGCGTCTGGCTGACGCCGGCGCGCGTCTGCTGCTCGCTGCGCGCGACGCGGAGCGTCTCGCGAGCCAGGCAGCCGGGCTCGCAGCGGGAGCCCTCACGGTGGCAGCCGACATCGCGACCGCATCCGGCAGGCTCGCGGTGGTGGAAGCCGCGCGCGCGGCCGCGGTTGACGTCGTGATCCACAACGCGGGAATACAGGAGTTCGGTCTGTTCGACGAGCAGGATCCTGCGGCGTTGCAGCGTCAGCTCGAGCTGAACCTGTCAGCGCCGATGCTGCTGACCCGGGAACTGCTGCCGCTGCTGCAGCAGCACAACGAGGCGGCGCTGGTTTTCGTCGGTTCCACGTTCGGCAGTATCGGATATGCGGGCTTTGCCACGTATTGCGCGAGCAAATTCGGTCTGCGCGGCTTTGCCGAAACATTGCGGCGTGAACTTTCGGACAGCGGCGTGCACGTGCACTACCTTGCGCCGCGCGCCACCCGTACCGAACTCAACGGGCCGCGTGTGGTTGCGCTGAATGCGGCGCTCGGCACTGCCATGGACGATCCGTCGGTGGTGGCCGGCGAACTGCTCGCACTGCTGGCGGGTCCACGCGGAAGTGAACGCTTCGTCGGCTGGCCCGAAAAGCTTTTCGTTCGCATCAACGGCGTCTTGCCGCGCCTTGTCGACGCCGCGCTTGCCGGCAAGCTGAGCACCGTACGCCGGTTTGCGCGCCAGAACTTCCCTGCAAGGAGTAGCGAGCCATGAAACGCATGAACATGCTGCTGTGTGCCCTGTGCCTGACCGCGCTGCGCGCGGGATCGGCACTCGCCGGCCTCGAGGAAGACATCGGCTACCTGCAGACCCGCTGGGCTGAAGTCAACTACCAGCTGGAGGGCAAGGCGCGCCTTTCGGCGTTCGAACAACTCGTTGCCGAGGCCGAACGTGTGACGGCAGCGCACCCCGTGCGTCCCGAGGGCTGGATCTGGAGCGGGATCATCAAGTCCACCTATGCGGGAGCGAGCGGCGGGCTCGGTGCACTTTCGCTCGCGAAGGCATCGAAGCGGGATCTGGAACGTGCGCTGGAGATCGATCCGCAGGCGCTCGCGGGTTCGGCCTGCACAAGCCTGGGTACCTTGTACTACAGTGTGCCCGGGTGGCCGGTGGGGTTCGGCGATCGCCGCAAGGCCGGGGAACTGCTGGAG
>JAGPES010000097.1 GCA_018057015.1 Pseudomonadales bacterium
GTGTTGCGCCGCACGCAGCGTGCGGACGGGGCGTTCGCATGAGCGGGGCAACGACCCGGGCGGGGCTGGATGAGATGAACCGCCTGATCGACGGCTACCAGGCGACCACGCTGGTCTACGCGGCCCTGAGACTGGGGCTGCCCGAACGGATGGGCACCACGGCCTGCGCGGCGCAGCAAATCGCGGCGGACATGGGCGCGCCGCCCGAGCGCGTGTCCCGCCTGTTGCGCGCGCTGGCGGCGATCGGCGTCTGCGAGGAACTGCCCGATGCGAGCTTCGCGCTCAGCGCGGCCGGCCAGCAGTTGCGCGCGGACTCCGGATCGGGGTTGCGCGAGAAGGCGATCCTGGCGGTAGAGCACTACTGGCCGGCGTGGGCGGCCTTCGAGCACTGCGTCACGGGGGAGCAAACGGCCTTCACGGCGGCCTTCGGCATGACACCGTGGGAGTATCGCCGTGATCACCCGCGCCTCGGCACGACCTTCAACACGTGGCTGGCCGCAGAGACGCAGGCGAATTGCGCGTCCGTGGTCGCGGCGCTCGATGTGGCGCACGTGGCGCGCGTTGCCGACATCGGCGGCGGCAGCGGCGGGCTGTTGCGCGCGCTGCTGCAGACGCATCCGCACCTGACTGGCGTGCTGTTCGACCAGCCGCACGTGATCTGCGAGGCCGCTGCAACCTACGGGGAGGAATTGCGCAACGGCCGTCTGCGGTTCACGGGCGGCGATTTCTTCGCGGACATTCCCGTGCAGGCGCAGCTGTACCTGCTGAAGAGCGTGCTCCACGACTGGGGCGATGAAGACGCGGCACGCATCCTGCGCAACTGCCGCGCCGCGATGCCGCGCGACGCGCGCCTGGCGCTCATCGAGCGCGTATTGCCCGATCGCGCCGCGCAGGCGCCGTCGACGATCATGCTGGACGTGCAGATGATGGCGATCACCGGCGGCCGTGAGCGCGGGCTCGGCGAGTTCGAGCGGCTGTTGCAGCACGGCGGCCTCGCCCTGCGCGGCGTGACGCAAACGGTCTCGGGCTTTGCGATCATCGAGGCAGTGGCGGCATGAGCGGCGCGACGACGCAAGGCAAGGCCATCGTGCTGCACGCCGAGGATGCGCCGCAAGCCGGCACGCCCGGCGTTGGCCCGCACCAGCGCTACCGCGCGCCGCGCCTCGGCGTGCAAACTCGTGATGTCGCACCGCCCCTGCCCGGACGGCTGCAGGTAGAGATGCTCTACGCCGGAGTTTGCGGCACCGACCTGCACCTGCTGCAGACGGATCCGTTCACCGGCTACGTGCGCACGTCCGCGCCGGCCACGATTCCACCCGAGGGGCGCGTGATCGGTCACGAGGGCGTGGGCCGCGTGATGGCCGCCGGCGCCGGCGCATCCCGCCTGAAACCAGGCAGCATCGTGGCCTTCGACTCCATCATCGCCTGTCTGCGCTGCCCGGTGTGCCAGCGCGGCGCCTTCAACCAGTGCCCCGACGCGCTGCTGCTCGGCATGGAGGCGGACGGCCTGTTCGGCACCATCGTCGACGTGCCAGCCGCCCTCGCGCACGACCTGACGGCATACATGGAGCACGACCGGGACCTGCGCGCCGCTGCGTGCCTGGAGCCGGCCGGCTGCGCCCTGCTCGCCTGCGAGCACGCGCGCGTTGCGGCGGGCGAGCGCGTGCTCGTCTTCGGCGGCGGCCCCATCGGCCTGTTCGCCGCCATGCTGTGCCGGCGCGTGTTCGGCGCAATTCATGTCACGCTGGTCGAACCGCTCGCGCGCCGGCGCGAGCTTGCCGCCGCCTGGTGCGATGCCGTGTTCGACAGCGCGCAGTTCTTCGCCACGCCGAAGGCGCCGATCGACGTGATGATCGAGGCCTCCGGACGCCTCGACAACGTCGACCGGGCCTTCACGCGTCTCGCGCCCCGTGCCCGCGTCGTGCTGCTCGGGCGCAGCGGCGCCCCGCTCTCTATCGCCGCCGTCGACCACATGATCACGAATGCAATCGGTGTCTCGGGTTCGCGCGGGCACCTCGGGGGCGTGCTGCCGCGGGTGTTCGGTCTCTATCGCGCCGGGCTGCTGCCGCTGCCGGAAGTGGTGACCGGCGTGCTGGGATCACTCGAGGAGCTCGCGTGCGCCCTGCGCGACCCCGACGCGCTAGCGCGCGATCACTGCAAGCTGCTGGTGAAGCTGGGTTCCTGAAGCGCACTCGTGCCGCCGCGGCACGCTTGCGTCACTGCCCTGATCCGCTCCCATATCGCCGCCCGGTTGCCGACGCCGCACAGGAAAACCACGAAATCGCCGGGGCGCGCCAGCCGGAATATCGACTCGAAGGCGTCCATCTCCAGCTCCCGGATATCGATGCACTCGCCGGCGACGCCGCATTCGCGCAGCGTATCGGCCAGCAACCACGGCACATGATCGTGCCCGTTGTTGACGTTGCGCTGGTAGTTGAAACACACGTAATGATCGAAATGGCCTGCCGCCGAACGCGCATTCCCGGCGATGACGGGCACGGTATTGTGGCCCGGGGCGGAGAACACGAGGATCCTGCGACCGGCGACCGGGAGCCGGTCGACGAACTCGCACAGGCGCGCGACCCCGTCGGGATTGTGGGCGAGATCCAGCAGCAGGCGATATGGCAGCCCCTCGAAGAAATTGAGCCGGCCCGGGGTGGTCTCGCAACTCATGCGAAAGTCGCCCAGCGCCCGGCGGATGACGGCGATGTCGACTCCAGCCAGATGGCAGGCCACGCCGGCGTGCAGCGCGTTGGCGACGTTGTAGCGTACCAGGCCGTCGAATGTGGCGGGAATTTCCGCCACGGCCGCCACCGGGATGCGTCTGCCGGCGTCGTGGATGACCATCCACTCGGCGCCGTCGATGCTCTCGAGCACCGCGAAGCAGTCCGCGCGCTCGCAGGCACCGGCAAGCTCGCGCGCCGACCTGCGCATCGAAACCAGGCCCAGCCTGCGCGCTCCGAGGAACGGCGCCATCGCCTGGCACAGCGGGTCGTCGGCATTCAGCACGGCGCCCTCGCGCGCCCTTTCGACAACCTGCCGCTTCAGGTCCGCCATCTGTTCGAGCGAATCGACGCCACGATCCCCGAGGTGATCCGGCGTCACGTTCAGACACAGCGCAACGTCGCAGCGATCGTAGGCGATGCCACGCGTCAGCACCGCTCCGCGCGCGGTCTCGAGCACGGCTGCGTCGATGCGCGGATGCTCGAGCAACCTCTCGTGTCCGCCGATGCCGGCGCTGTCGCCGCTAGCCACCAGCGTGCCGCCCACGTACACGCCGTCGGTGCACGCGAGTCCCGTGGCGTGACCGGCCTGCATCAGCACCGCCGCGACCATGCGGCTTGTGGTGGTCTTGCCGTTGGTCCCGGTCACCGCGATCAGCGGCACGCGCGACCGGGAGCCCGGCGGGAACAGCCAGGCGAGGAATGCATCGGCTGCCGCGGCGAGCAGCGGTGACGCGTCGGGCAGCAGGGCGTCGAGTTCAGGCGCAAGTTCGAGATCCAAGAACGCGGCGTCCGACTCCGGCAGCGGCATGCCGATGTCGCGGCTCACCAGCGTGAGCGCGAGCAGTCCCGCGTCGACAGCGGCCGCCACGCGCGCGACCGCGGCAAGCAGCGACGGATGCGTGCGGACGGTCACGACGTGGCGCTCCGCGCTCGCTCCCGCGACGATGCGCAACACCGCAATGGGTTTGCGGTTGGCCGCCACAATCCGGTACGTGTCGCCCTCGACCAGGGCCTCGAGCATCACGCGCCGGCCGCGCCCGCGCCAGTGTTCGTAAGCCCGCCGCAGTTCGTCATCGTTGCGGATGACCGCAGCCGGCGCGTCGCCACGCTCGCGCACGAGCGGCCGCAACACCACCGGATAACCGATGCGCGCGGCGCAACGCTGCGCACGGCCCAGCGTCGAGCAGTTGCCCGTCTCGGGGTCGCGCCGCGGCACCGGCAAACCCAGCCCGTGCAGCAGGGAGAGGATCTGCTCGCGATCACGCAACAGCGGTGCGAAGGCGTTCGAGCGATCGACGCAGAAAGTCCCGTCGACGATGTGCTGGTGGCAGCAATGCCCGAGCTTCAGCAGACCGTTGGGGCGGATGCGGAACGAGCCCAGCCTGGGCTCGAACGGAAAGCGGTCCATCTTCAGGCAAGGGATGTCGGCACGCCGCGCTGCGTCGATGATCGCCTGCGTGTCGCGCGGCAACGCCAGCGGCACGGCCAGGCGCGCGAAGGAGATCACGTGCTGCGCGAGCGGCGTCGCGTCCTCCGGCGCGGCGATATCCCGATCGAGCGCGTTCCAGCAGTAGCAGAGCAGCAACAGCGCCAGTTCCGCTGCCCGCTCGCCGACCTCGAGCGCCTCGAACTCGAACAGCGCAACCGCGCGCTGGCCCGCATCCTCGAGCCGCCAGCCCGCGTACGCGACCCGATGGCCCGCAAAGCGCTGCAGCAGCAGCGCCGTGCTCGCGTAGCAGTGGGCGAACAGCACGCGGGCGTCGCCGCCGGGCGGCGGCGCGGGAAACGCCGCCGCGTCGGCAACAACGCCAGTCGCCGCCAGCTCGCGGCCCAGCCCGCGCAGCAGATGCTCCGCGTGCGCCGCCAGCGATTCGAGCTCGGCCGGCTCCAGTTCGAACTGCCGGAACGCCACCGCGTTTGCCGCGTAGCTGTTGTGCCCGGTGTAGAAGCGGGCATCGACGGTTTTCACGCAATCCCCACCAGCTTGTGCAGCTGCAGGCTGAGCCGCCACTGCGGGTGCCGCAGGCAGTAATCGACGGTCGCGGCGAGGTTGCGCGCGTAGTCAGGGCCGTCCATCGGCTGCAGGTAGAAATCGTGGAAGCCGAGCCCGGCGAAGCGCTCGGGCGGCGCATCCGCCTGTGGGTACACCAGCTTCAGCTCGTCGCCCGAGCGCAGCGCGAGCGGCGCGCCGGCCTTGGGCGATACGCACAGCCAGTCGATGCCCGCGGGCGCGGGCTGCGTGCCGTTGGTCTCGACCGCGATCTCCATGCCCCGGGCGTGCACCGCGTGGATCAGCGCCTCGTCGAGCTGCAGCAGCGGCTCGCCGCCGGTGAACACCACCAGCGCGCGCGCGCGCGGCACGCCCTGGCGCGGCCACAGCGCCGCGATGCGCGCGGCCAGCGTCGCGGCATCGGCGAAGCGCCCGCCGCCGGGGCCGTCGGTGCCCACGAAGTCGGTGTCGCAGAACCGGCATACCGCCTTCGCGCGGTGCTTCTCCCGTCCCGACCACAGGTTGCAGCCGGTGAAGCGGCAGAACACCGCGGGCCGTCCGGCGTTGGCGCCCTCGCCCTGCAGCGTGTAGAAGATTTCCTTGACCGCGTAGCTCACGGCGCCTGGCCCGGCAGCGCCGGCCCCTCCTCGCCCCAGTGCAGGATCGCGCCCGCTAGCGGTGTGGCGTAGAGATCGATGCGGTCCAGCGCGGGCAGCGAAGCCGCGACGCGCGCGCGCATCCAGCCGAGCAGCGCCGGGATATCGCCATCGGTGCCGGTGGTCTCGTTCAGCGCATGGTGGTCGAGTTCGCGGAATACCGGCGTGAAGGCCGCGCGCACGTCGCCGTAGTCGATGGTCCAGCCGCGCATCGTGTCGAGCGGCGCGGTCAGGTGCAGCCGCGTGATGTAGCTGTGGCCGTGCAGGCGCCGGCGCGCGTCACCGGGTGCCGCGTTCTCCAGCCGCACCGCGCTCTCGAAACGCTGCTCCTTCCAGATCCGGAAATGGCGGCCGTCGTAGTGGCAGCCGGCGGTGACGGTCTCGTAGACCGTGACCCACGACAGCTCGGGCAGCGCGTCGTGCAGGCGCTGCCAGATCCAGCAGGCGAGCATCTCGCTGGTGGGATTCTCCAGCCCCGCGATGTCGTTCAGGCAGGCATGGTGGAGCATGTCGTGCAGCGGCTGCCACAGCTCGCCCAGGCGGTCGAAATCGATGCCCATGTCGGCGCCCGCGAGATCCTGGTGCACGTGCAGGATCACCTCGAAACCGTGACCGTGCATGCGCCCGCACGGATGCCCCGGTTCCACGCGCGGCAAGCGGTGCGCCGCCTCGAAGCGGAAGCGCCGCCACAGGTGCGCGCGGTTGGCGCGGTCGATGTCGACACCCTGGTGGCGCGTGCTCTGCACGCTGACCGTGTCGGGCGCCATGTCGGCGAGCGCGTCGCGGATCCAGCGCGCGATGTTCTCGTCGGTGGGCACGGTGATGCGCTCGTTGAGGTAGCCGTAATCCAGCGGCGCAACGACCGCGCGCAACCGCTCGCCGAGCGCCGAGCCATCGCGCGAACGCACCGCGGCCAGGAAGCTGTGGCCGTGCAAGCGTCGCGAACGGTGTCCGTGCGGCAGCACCGGTACGCTGACCGCCGCCTCGAAGGGCACCGCGGCAACGTGCAGCAGCGTGTCGCTCACGGTGTCCCCGCGAAGCGCGCGAGCAGCGGATCCGCCAGACCGGCCTGCTCGAAGCCCCTGGCGCGCAGCAGGCAGGAATCGCAGCCGCCGCAGGGGCGCCCGTCGGGCGCCGGGTCGTAGCAACTGCAGGTGAGCGAGAAATCCACCCCGAGATCCATGCCGAGGCGGATGATCTGCGCCTTGCCGAGCTCGATGAGCGGCGTGCGGATCTGCAGCTCGGTCTGCCCCTCGATGCCGGCCCGCGTCGCGAGGTTCGCCATGTGCGCGAAGGCCGAGATGAACGCGGGCCGGCAATCGGGATAGCCCGAGTAGTCGAGCGCATTCACGCCGATGAAGATGTCCGCCGCGTCAAGCACCTCGGCCCAGGCGGTCGCGAAGGACAGGAAGATGGTGTTGCGCGCCGGCACGTAGGTCACCGGGATGTCCCCGCCAATGTGTTGCGGATCCCGCCCCTTGGGGACATCGATGTCCGCGGTCAGCGCCGACTGTCCGAACACGCGCAGATCGATGTCGCAGACGACGTGCCGTGCGGCGCCGAGCGCATGGGCCAGCGTGCGCGCGCAATCGAGCTCGACGGCGTGGCGCTGACCGTAGCGGAACGAAAGCGCGAAGGTCTCGAAGCCCTGCGCCCGCGCCACGGCCAGCGCCGTCGCGGAATCGAGTCCGCCGCTCAGCAGAACCACCGCGCGTTGTGTCATCGGGTCTCCGGAAGCCAGGGGCTCGAGACGCGCATTGTAGCGGCCGGCGCCGGCCAACTGCACCGGAGCGGCCAAATTGCCGCTGCCTCTGCTAGCATTCGGCCATGAGCACCGAGGCCAGCAACCAGCCCTCCCCTGCCTGCCCCAACTGCGGCGCCAGTGGCGCGGCCTGCTTCTGCCCGCAGTGCGGCCAGAAGCAGGGTGCCGGCATCCCCGGCGCGCTCGAATACCTGCGCGAGCTCGCGGACCACTACGTGGCGATCGACGGCAAGCTCTGGCGCACGCTTTGGCTGCTGCTCGCGCGCCCGGGCGTGCTGGTCACCGAGTACATTGCCGGGCGCCGCCAGCGCTACATCGGCCCGCTCAAGCTCTACCTGAGCTTCTCGCTGGTCTTCTTCGTGCTCGCCTCGCTGCTGCCCTCCGCCGGATTGCGCGTGACGACGCAGCTCGATCCGGGCGGCGAGGAGCAGCAGGAACTCGCGCAGGCGCTGGAGGACATGCCGGAAGCACTGCGCCGGACGGTCGAACGCGCGCTCGCCGAGGCCGAACGCAACCCGGGGGTGCCCGCGCAGATCGGCTCGGAGATCGGCGATCGCCTGCAGGAACAGGCGCCCCGCGCGATGTTCCTGCTGCTGCCCGCGTTCGCAGGGCTCTCGCTGTTCGCATTCCGCCGCCGCCCGCAGCGCTACGCCGTGCACCTCATGCTCGCGCTGCATGCGCACGCGGTGGCATTCCTGCTGTTCATCGTGCGGCTCGCGCTTCCAGCCGCCGTCGGCGGCAAGCTGGTGCTGGTGCTGCCGCTGTGGTTGCTGTTCGCCTTTCGCCACGTCCTCGGCGGACGCTGGTGGGCACTGGCCGCGCGCGCCGTGTTCGTGAGCGCGACCTATGCACTGCTGCTGATCGCCACGATCGCGGCCGCGGTGGCACTGCTCGCGGCCGGCCTGGACTGAGAGCCTGGGTCGCACCAGCGCATTGGCGAGGGCCACGCATCTGCACTAGAGTAGCGCCCGTTCCACCCTGACTGCCGGAGCCCACATGCGCCTTCCGCTCGCCGCCCTCCTCGCCCTGATGCCATTCGCCGCGCAAGCGGGTTTCGACTCCGGCAACCGCCTCTACGAGGACTGTGGCTCGGAGAACTACTTCAACCGCGGTTACTGCGGCGGCTACATCACCGGCATCGTGGACACCATCGAGGCCATGCAGCATAGCGGCCAGCTGCCGAAGAACACGCTGTGCATTCCCGATAACGTCACCAAGGGACAGCTCGCCGACGCGGTGAAGATGTACCTCGGCAGCAACCCCTCGCGTCGCCACCTCGATGCCGGGAGCCTGGTGCCGGAGGCGCTGCAGCGCTCCTTCCCCTGCGGCGGCTGATTCTTGCCCTGGTCGGTCTACATCATCGAGAGCACCGCGGGCACGCTGTACACCGGCGTGAGCACCGACGTGGCACGGCGCTTTCGCGAGCATGCCGGCGGACACCGCGGCGCGCGCTACTTCCGCGGTGCGAAGCCCAGGGCCGTGGTGTTCGTGGAAGGAGGCCACACGCGTTCGAGCGCCTGCCGCCGCGAGGCGGCAATCAAGCGCCTGAGCCGCGAAGCCAAGCTGCAGCTGATCGCGCAGCGCCAACCGTAGGAGCGGGCCATGCCCGCGATATGAAGCCCCGGAGCGGAGCATGCCGGCAACAGTCGCGGGCATGGCCCGCTCCTACATTGCGGCTTTCGCGCGCTGCGCCTGCGCAATAATGAATGCATGCACGGCCTCCGCCTCCACCTCCGTCAGCTGCTCATGGAAGGCCGGCATGCCCTTGTGCAGGCGCACGCCGCCGCGCACGATCGCCATGAACTCGCCGTGCGTCTGCCCGCTCAGGTAATTGAGGTCCGGCACGCCGCCGCTGCCCGAGGCGTGGCAGTAACCGCAGTGCGCCATGTACAGCTGCGCGCCCTGCCGGACCTGCTCCGGCGTGGCGCTCAGCGGCGGCGGATCGATGGTGCCGGTGAATGGCGCGGGAGGTTCCAGCGAGGCCGTGCCGTCCAGCGCGTACACCGCGATACGCGAGGGGTTCGTGAGGCCCGCCAGCTTGCCGCCGTCGGGCATCGCCGCGCCGTGGCCGCCGCCCCAGCCGATGCCCGTGGCGATGTACTGGCGGCCATCCACCGCGTAGCTGACCGGTCCCGCCTGAACACCGCCGAAGGTGCGGGCTTCCCACAGCTGCTTGCCGCTGTCCGCCGCGTAGGCCACCAGGCGGCCGTCGGC
>JAGPES010000098.1 GCA_018057015.1 Pseudomonadales bacterium
GTCCGGTATCGCCATCGCCTCGGGATCGGCGGCCATGATCCCCTTGGCCTCCTCGGCAAGCCGGCGCAGCACCAGCGGATCCGGGCCGCGGAAGGCTGCCTCGACCTTCTTGCCGCCGCCGCGCCCGAGCATGAACTTCCACACCTTGGTGTCGGCGTTCGGGAGCTGCTGCTCCAGTTCCTGCTGCAGGCCGGCGATCAGGCCCGCGATCTGCCCGAAGTGCTCGACGTCGACCAGCAACTGGCCGTAGGCCGGGTTCGGATCCTCCGGGCTGTAGGTGAGCATGAAGCGCAGCGCGCCCTGGCCGACGAAACTCGTGACATGCGTGACGCCCTCCCGGGCGCGGACGCGGCGCCCGGCCTGCGCCACGACTTCGGCCGTGGTCTCTATGCCGGTTCCCTGCGGCAGGTAAAGATCCACCACGAACTGCGGACGCGCCGAATCCGGCATGAAGCCCGGCGGCACGAAGCCGAAGGCCACCACGCCCACCGCGAGCAGCCCGGCGAGTACCATGCCGCTGGCTCGGCGGTGCGCGAGTGTCGCCTGCAGCAGGCCCCGGTACGCGCGCAGCACGCGCCCATCAGCCGCTCCCGCCGGCTTCGCCTCGACCCGCAGCAGCGCCACGCAGAACAGCGGCGTCAGCGTGATCGCGAACAGCCAGGACAGCATCATCGAGTACAGGATCACCCAGAACAGCGAACCGGCGTACTCGCCCATGTCCGTCGGCGACAGGCCGATCGCGCTGAAGGCGAGGATGCCGACCACGGTGCCGCCCAGCAGCGGCCAGGCGGTGGCCTTCACCACGGCCGCGGCAGCCGGCGCCGCGGCCTCGCCGCGCTGCATCCGCACCAGGATGCCGTCGGTGACCACGATGGCATTGTCCACCAGCATCCCCAGCGCGATGATCAGCGCACCGAGCGAGATGCGCTGCATCGCAATGCCGTCCGCCAGCATCGCTATCAGCGTGCCCGCGACGATAAGCACCAGCACGGCGCCGATGATCAGCGCGCTGCGCATGCCCATGAACAGCAGCAGCACCAGCACGACGATGGCGACCGCGGCCACGAGGTTCTGCACGAAGCCGTCCACCGCGGCGCGCACCGAGTCGGACTGGAACGACACCACGTTCAGTTCCATCCCGACCGGACGCTGCCCCTCGAGCTCGGCGAGCCGGCGCTTGACCGCATCGCCCATCGCGACGACGTTGCCACCGGCCACGTTGGAGATGCCGAGCCCGATGGCGGGACGTCCGTCGTGACGCATCAGCACCGCGGGAGGTGTCGTGTAGTCGCGACGAATCGACGCGATGTCCTGCAGGCGCACCAGGCCGCTCGCCGAATCGCCCGCCACCACCAGGTCGCGCAGCGTGTCGACCGAGGCGACGGGTGCCTCCGGATTGATCTGCAGGCGCAGCGGGCCCGCGGGCACCTGCCCGGCCGGGCTGACCACGTTCTGCGCGCGCAGGCTCGCGTACACCGCCTCCAGCGGAACCCCGAGCTGCGCGGCGCGCTCGCGCGAGACCTCGACGAAGATCGCCTCGCGCCGTTGGCCGAGCAGCGCCACGCGCGCCACGCCGGGCACCAGCACCAGCTCGCGGCGCAGCAGATCGACGTAGTCGTACAGCTGCCGCGGCGTGTAGCCCTCGCCGGTGACGGCGAAGAACAGCGCGAACACGTCACCGAAGTCTCCCTTGACCATCGGCTCGGCGGCGCCCGGCGGCATCGCACGCGACACCTCGGCAATCTTGCTGCGCAGCTTGTCCCAGACCTGGTCGAGCTCCGCCTGGGTGCGCGAGAATTCGAGCTTCGCCTCGACCTTTACCAGCGACTCGCCGGCGCGGGACACCGAGGTAATTTCCTTCACCTCCTGCATCTGCTGCACCGCGCCCTCGATGGCGTCGGTGACTTCCTCGGCCACCTGCGACGGCGATGCGCCGGGGTAGGAGGTGACCACCACCGCCTGGCGGATCACGAACTCCGGATCCTCGAAACGCCCAAGCCGCTCGTAGCCGAGGAAGCCGCCCGCGAGCACGATGACGCTCGCGACCCAGGCGATCACGGACTTGCGGATCGTGTATTCGGCGATGTTCACGTAGTGCCCGCCTCAATCCGCAGCGAGGGCACGAACCTGCATGCCTTCGCGCAGCGCGCTCACGCCGGCGGCAACGATGCGCTCGTTCGCCCGCAAGCCGGAGCTGATCGTGATCGAGCCACCGTGCACATCGCCTGTCACCACCGCGCGGCGGGCGACGCGGCCATCCTCCCCCACCACCCAGACGAAACTGCCGTCGCGGGCGTCGCTCGCGATCGCGGTCAGCGGTATCGATACCGTCGCATCATCCGGTGCCTGCATGGCCGCGAAAGGCATCACGGTCACGGACATCCCCGGCAGCACGTTCATGCCTCCGGGAAGGGAGCGCAGCCTGAGCACGATCTCGTAGGTCTGGGTCTGCGGATCCGCCTCGCTGGCGAAGGATTTCAGCTCCAGCGCGAGCGGGCGGCTCTCCTGTCCCTCGAACACCGCCTCGGCAGACTGCTGCGCCGCTGCCGTGCGCACCACGCGCGCCGGCACATTGATCACGACCTCCAGCGTCTCCAGATCCTGCAGGTCCGCGATCGCCTGCTTCGCCTGCACATTGGTGAAGGCCTCGATGCGGCGGCGCGTGATCACGCCGGCAAAAGGGGCCCGGATCACCGTGTCGGCGAGCGCCTGCTCGGCCGCGGCGAGGTTGGTGCGTGCCACCTCGAGGCGGCTGCGGCGCTCGTCAACCTCGGAGCGCGCCACGGCCTGTTCCGTCTCCCACAGGCGCCGATAGCGATCGAGCTCGACCGTCGCGTGGTCGAACTCGGCCCTGGCTGCGCTGACGCGTGCGCTGAACACCGAGTCGTCGAGCCGCGCGACTACCGCGCCCATCGCGACCGCGCCACCTTCCTTCGCTTCGAATTCACTGACGAAGCCCGGCACGTCGAAGGACAGCTCGGCGCGCCGCTCGGCCCGGATCCTGCCGGGGAAACGCAGCTTGGCGACCGCACTGCCCGGCTCGACCGTGTGGATCAGCGCCGGGCGCACGATCTCCGCCGCCGGGCCGGTCGGAGCGGACTCGCCGCAACCGGACGCGAACGCCGCGAGCACCGTGAACGCGACGTGACGCAGGCAGCGCATCGGGCAGCGGTGCCCGGCCCGGCGCGTGAAGGTGAGGGACAGCAGGGCGAGAATGCGGTGTGGAATCATCGGGGTACCCGTCCAGGCGACGGTTCGACGGTACCGGGCCCCAAGGGATGTTAAATGAGGATGCCGAACGAGTGGCAGAAGAGCCGGGCAAATCGCGCCCATTTCGGGCGCGCGATCCCCGGCACTCCTGTGGGTCGGCACTTTGCGGGTCGGCATTTTTGTGGGTCGGCATTCATGCCGACAGGTGCCCGGCCGCATGTTGCTGTCGCCATGAATGGCGACCCACAGTTGCCTTGCGGGTCGGGATTTTATGCCGACTTGTGGCCGGCACGACCCCGACGCGGCGGCGCGGACCGGCCCGCCGGCCGTCCGGGCTTGCCGCGCGCCTGCTCCAGCCACAGCAGCGATTCCGCCTGCGACAGGTAGCGCCGCAGGTAGTCGGGCGACAGCGCGTGCATCAGGGTCAGGGTCCGCAGCATCAGCCTGTGCGAATTGAGCGGACCGGCGTCTTCGGGTCCGCGCGCGACGGCCTGCGCCAACGTGTCCTCGGCGCGGATCCTGGACCAGCTTTCGCGAAAGCGCTGCACGCTCTTCAGCTCCGGCCGCGCCTGGCTCGTACCGGGGGGCGCGTGATCGGCCTGCTCCGGCGCGGCAACGCCGCTCGCGGCGCGGATATGGCGGTTCAGCGCGACCAGCGGCGTGACGGGTACGTGGCTCGCCGCGGCCTCGCCCAGGACATCGTCGCGAGCTCCCGACGGCTGCGCGGAGCGATTCGCGCCATCGGCCACGGCACGCTGCAGCTTCTCCTGCAGGATCTGGCGCACCGCATCGGGCGCGCTCTGCGTGCGCCGCGCCAGCGCCTCGAGGTAGTGCAGGCGCACCGCTTCGGACACGCCGACCGGCTCCGGATCAGTCATCGGCGGGCGCCACGGTGTTGACGGCCTTCGGCACCGGCGCCATTTCCACGCGCCGGTTCTGCGCGCGGCCTTCCTCGTCGGCATTGGATGCCACCGGCTGCTCGGCGCCGAACGCGGCGCTGAACACGCGCGCGGGCGGCATGCCTTCCTCGATCAACGCGCGCGTCACCGTCAGCGCGCGCTGGGCGGACAGCTCGAGGTTGTCCGCAAAGCGCTGGTTGCCTTCGTGGACGGGCTTGTCGTCGGTGAAACCGCTGACCATCAGCATTTCGTCGCGCTCGCCGAGGTACACCTGCAGCGGCGGCACCAGGCTCTTCAGCAGCAGCCGCCCCTCGGGGCGCAATTCATCCGAATTCACCGGGAACAGCACGCTGCCGCTGATGCCGATGCGGCCGTTGTCCAGCGTGACGCGCCCGGTTTGCAGCGGGATGGCCAGGGCCTTCTCCAGCGCCATGCGGCGCTGCTCTTCCTGGCGGCGCTTCCCGATCTCGGTCTGCAGGCTGCCCACGAGATCCATCTGCATCACCAGCAGGCCCACGAGGATCAGCACGAAGGCGCCGAGCAGCCCCGACATCAGGTCCCCGAACACGGCCCAGACCGGCGCGGTCTGCTCGATGCCGTCGTCGTGCTCGTCCACGCCGAGCATCAGGCCGGCTCCGCGGCCGGCGTGCCGTGCAGGCGCCGCAGGTCTTCCACGATGCCCTGCTGCGCGCTGATGCTGAGATCGATCACCTCGCGCGCCTGCGCCACGTAGTAGGCGAGCTGCTCGTCGCTGCGCGCCATCGAGCGGCCGATGGCGTCTTCCATGCGCTGCAGGCCGTCGACCAGTTTTTCATTGGTGGCGCTGAAGAGCTGCACGCCGTGCTGGAAGGCCTCGCCGAGGCTGGCCAGCTCGATCGCGCTGCCCGCGACCTGCGCGGCCGCGTGCTCCGCGCGAGCCGTCTGCGCGCCGAGCGTCTCGGAGAACTGGCGACCGACCTGGTCCAGCACCGCGCCGGCCGAGCGCACCAGCGATTCGATTGCGGCGCGCTGCGCGCCCGTGGCTTCGCCGACGGTCTGCAGCAGCACGCCGATGTTCTGCATCAGCGCGGCGCGCTCCCGCAGCTCGAGGTTGTCGCGTTCGGTCAGGTGGCTCATTTCACCGCGCAGCTCGGCAATCACCGCGGCCGCGGCCTGCGGCACCTCGGAGGCGGTTTGCAGCAGGCGGTTCAGCGGGTTCTCCAGCGCGGCGCCAAGCGTGGCCAGGTGGCCGGCCAGCGCGGCCTGCAGTTCGCCGAGTCGCTCCACGGCCGCCTGGCCGCGCGCGGCCTCGGCATCGCGCAGCGCCGCGAGCCCGGTGCGCCACAGCGTGGCCAGCTGCTCCATGCGTTCGCCCTGCTGCTGCATCCAGCGCGCCTCGGACGCCACGCGTGCACCGACCAGCTCCTCGGAGCGCGCCAGCAGGCGCGTGATGTCGTCCTGCGCGCGGCTGGCCTGCTGCCCAAGGCGCTCGGTGATCGCGCCGGCCGTATCCTCCAGCGCCTGGCAGACGGCCTGCTGCCGGGCCAGCGTGCCGGCGCCCGCGCGCTGCCACTCCTCGCCCAGCGCGGTTGCCATTGACTCCAGCCCCTGCGTCCAGGCGGCCTGCTTCTGCTGATCGGCCAGGGCCTGCTCCGCGTGCGCTTTCGACACGGCCGCGTGGACGCTGTCGAGCAGGGCCGTGAGCTGCGCCTTCACCTCGGCGCTCACGCGCTCGTGCGTCACGCGGGACTCCCGCGCAATGGCCGTCATGGCGGACTCGACCACCGGCCCGAGGCTCTCGCCGGCCACGCGTGCGCTGGCGCTGAGACTCTCGCCGAGCGAGTGCTGCACCGAGCGGGCGAGATCCGTGTACGCCACGGACACCTCGCGATGGAACTGTTCCTGCCGCTGCAGCAGCTGTTCGTCCAGCTGCTGGTTGCGGCGCTCCATCTGCTCCATCAGCGCCCCCAGCTGCCCGGCGACCCCGGGCAGGGCGCGGGCCTGCAGTTGCAGCGCCTTGTAGGTCTCCTGCCGCTGGTGGACCAGCGAGAACGGCCGGAACACCGCGGCGATCTGCGTGTCCAGCTGACGTGCCACCTCGAGCCGCTCGCGGCGACCGATGGCCGACATCAGCCCCAGCATGGCCGACGCGGCAACCCCGGCCACCGAGGTGCCGAACGCGAGCGCCAGGCCCTTGATCGGCTCGGCCAGCGCCGAACGGATGGCCAGCAGGTCCGTGGAACCCTCCAGCGCGAACACGGCGCCCTTGAAGGTGACCACCATGCCGAGGAAGGTGCCGAGCATGCCCAGCATCACCAGCAGGCCAACCAGGTACGGCGTCAGCGTCAGCCCCGGCAGGGCGACGCGTGCGCCCTCGATGCGCAGGCGCACGGCATCGCGCAGGGCAGGATGTACGCGCTCCAGCCACTCGTCCAGGTTCGCCGGCGGCGCGGACACCTCGGCCAGCGCCGTCGCCAGCGAGGCGCTGGCCGCGCGCAAGCGGCGCACTTCCAGTGCCCCCAGCAGGTAGGCCACGCCGATGGCCAGCGTCATGGCCAGCGCGATCGCGCTCGATCCGGCAAATCCCGCGCCCACCCACGCCACCGCGGCCAGGCCCAGGGCAAAGGCAATCGCCGACACTACCCGGCCCGTTGCATTGCTGCTCATTGCTGTTGCTTCACTTCGTTCCCGAGCGCCTCGATCATTCCCGCGACCGGCTGCAGGCGGAGCTCCAGCTCGGCCCGCAGGGCCTCCTGGAATTCCCCGGCAAAGGTATCCAGCCATGCGCCCGGCGGCGGCGCGTCCGGCGTATCGCCTGCCTGTTGCCGGCGCAGCTGCTCGAAGCGATCCTTCAGCAACAGCGGCACGCTGGACAGCAGCTGTTGCGCGCGGGCGCCTAACATCCGCTCCAGCACGGCGTCCAGCTCCGCGAGCTGCGCCAGCCGGGGCGATGCGGCGGCAAGCACCCGCCGCGCAAGGTCGCGCAGCTCATCGGTGGCCATGGCCATGCGGCGCTGGTGATCCAGGTAGCGGCGGTGGTACGGCGCGTAGCCGGTGTCGGGCTCGCGGGTCGCGCCTGCGTCGCGGGCGGCGATGGATCTTTCCAGGGTCGCCCTGACCCGCAGCAACTCTTGCTCCATGTCGTCGATGGCGGCCCGGCGTGCCCCTCCCGGATGCGCCGGGCCCGGCGCGGCGATCGCCTGGTGCGCGGCACGGAGCGCGATGACGTCCGCCACGCCGAGCCACTGCCCCAGGCGTTCGGCAACGTCCTGTCCGGACGCCGGCGCCGGCGCCGGCGCGGACACCCAGCGACCGACCACGCGCACCAGTGCTGGGCTGCTGAAATTGCTGCGCAAATACATTCCCTTGTCGCCGCTCATGCTTCGGACAGGTATCTGACCCCTGCCATCGATTCGGCCAAGCGCCACAGGCGCTTGCCGATCTCGACGTCTCTCGCGACGGGATTGACACGAGCCTTGCGAACGGATTTTCCGCCGATCTCCAGGAAGCCGCCCGGGCCGTAATAGTCGCCACCGCTCACGCCTTCGGCGGTGGCCGCGTGAATGATTGGCCTGACCGCCTGCGCTGCGCTCGGAATCAGCGGCTCCAGGTGTTTCTGGCGCCACTCGCGCAGTGCGCTCTTCGGTTGCAGCGCGGCGTTCTTGCGCGTGACCTCGGTGTTGGCGAATCCGGGATGGGCACCCAGGGCGATGATGTTGCTGCCACTGCCGCGCAGGCGCCGGTCCAGTTCCAGGGTGAAGCTGAGCATGGCCACCTTGCTCCTGCCATACCCCTGCCATTCGTTGTACGGGGTCTTCTCCCAGTTGAGATCGTCCAGGTCCAGCTTGCCGAAACGATGCATCAGGCTTCCGACATTGACGATGCGCGCCCGGGATGTCCGGCTGAAAAACGGCAGCAGCGTGCCCGTCAGCGCAAATGCCCCCAGGTAGTTGGTGGCCAGCTGCATTTCGTGTCCGACGCTGTTTCGCGCCAGGGGCGTGCCGACGATACCGGCGTTGTTGATCAGCAGATCCAGTTCACCCGTCTGCTGCGAAAACCGGCGACCGAATTCCCGTATCGACTGCGGCTCGGACACGTCGAGCGCAATGATCGCCGTACTGGCCTGCGGCACTTCGACGAGTATTTCTCCCTGCGCACGTTGCGCCTTGTCCATGCTTCTGCACGCCATCACCACGTGCCACCCCATGCGGGAGAGATTCAACGCCGCCTGGAACCCGATACCCGCATTCGCGCCCGTAACAACAACCGTTTTCGACACAGCAGCCACTCTTCCCGTCGGCGCGTCGGCTGGATATCGACGCGGGCGCGCAGTTTACAGACCTTTGGCAATCGCCTGCAGTCCCCCGGACCGGCCGTGGACCGACGCGGTCACGATCGCGGCGGCGCTCGCCGACGGGGTCCCCTTGCGCGCTCAGGGCAGCCGCGCGATCCACGCGGCCAGCGCCGCGCCGATCTCCGCGGGCGAGTCCTCCTGCAGGAAGTGCAGGCCGGGCACGGTGACCTCCTCCTGGTTCGGCCAGCCGCGGCAGAAGGCGCGCTTGTCTCCGGTCAGGAAGGCGCCGGGCTCGGCGTTGACGAACAGTTTCGGGAACGTGGTGCCGGGCAGCCATTCGGCATAGGCGGCCTCGGTATCCCACACCTCGCGCGGCGTGCCATCGAAGGGCACGTCGCGGCACAGCGTGAGCATCGCGCGCCGCCCTTCCCCGGGCTCGCGAAAGGGCGCCCGGTAGGCGTCCATCTCGCGCTCTCCCAGCGTGCGCAGCACCGTGCGCGGCAGCGCTTCCTCGACATACATGTTCTGTTCGAGGATCAGGCGCTCACCCTCGGGCGAACGCAGGGCCTCGAACATCGGCAGGGTGTCCTCGCCGAGATCGGCGCGCGAGACCGGGCGCACGACCGCTTCCATGTAGGCAATGCCGCGGATCGCGGCGCGATGACGGTTGGCCCAGTCGAAACCCAGCACCGAGCCCCAGTCGTGCAGCACCAGCGTGACCCGCTCACGCACCGCGAGCGCCTCGAGCAGGGCATCGAGGTAGGCGCGCTGTTGCGCCAGCCCGTAGCACTGCGGGCCGCACGGCGCCAGCCGTCCGGAATCGCCCATGCCGATCAGGTCAGGCGCGATGCACCGTCCGAGGGCCTCGACCCACGGCACGATGTTGCGCCAGAGGTAGGAGGAAGTCGGGTTGCCGTGCAGGAAGACAA
>JAGPES010000099.1 GCA_018057015.1 Pseudomonadales bacterium
GCCGGGCAGGGCATCACCGCGGTGGACCTGCGCGGCGCGGTGGCGCTGGTGATGGGCGCCGAGGGCGGCGGCATGCGTCGCCTGACGCGCGAGCACTGCGACCACCTGGCCTCGATCCCGATGTGCGGCGAGGTCAGCAGCCTCAACGTGTCCGTGGCCACCGGCGTGTTCCTCTACGAGGCCCGGCGCCAGCGCGGCTTCCCCCCGTAGCTCGGCAATCAATGTGGGTCGGCATTCATGCCGACTGGTGCCTCTCCAAATGCTGCCGTCGCCATGAATGGCGACCCACAGGGCCCACACTGCGCGAAATTTGCACAATTTCACCCGCCCGGATTGCGCCGCAGGGTCCACTTCTCTAGAATCCGCCCTCCCTCGCGCCAGCCGCGGGGGAAATCCCTGCCTCACCGCCGTTGCGGGAGGCTGTTCAAACCGCAGGGAGTGACAATGCGACACTACGAAATCGTGTTCCTGGTCCATCCGGACCAGAGCGAACAGGTGCCTGGCATGATCGAAAGATACACCCAGGCCGTGACGAAGGACGGCGGCAAGGTACACCGCCTGGAAGACTGGGGGCGTCGCCAGCTGATGCACCTCATCAACAAGGTTCACAAGGCACACTACGTGCTGATGAACGTCGAGGCTTCCGATGACGCGATGAAGGAACTGGAAACCACGTTCCGCTTCAACGACGCGATCCTGCGCCACCTGATCATCCGCCGCGACGAGGCGGTCACCGACGAATCGCCGATCATGCGCGCCGAGCGCGAAGGTCGCGACCGCCGCAGCCGTGGCGACGATGGCGAGCGCCGCCGCCCGCGCCAGGAGCGCGAGGAAGAACCAGCGGAAGAAGAATCCGAGTCCGCGTAAGTCGCGACCGGTTTCCATCCCAGGTATCAGCAGAATCGAGGAGTCAGCCCGATGGCCCGTTATTTCCGTCGTCGCAAGTTTTGCCGTTTCACCGCCGAGGGCGTGAAAGAGATCGACTACAAGGATCTCGACGTCCTGCGCGAATACATCAACGAGACCGGCACGATCGTGCCGAGCCGCATCACGGGGACCAAGGCGAACTACCAGCGCCAGCTGTCCGTCGCGATCAAGCGCGCTCGTTTCCTGGCGCTGCTGCCCTACACGGACCAGCACCGCTGACCGCGGCCCGCCCCCCCGGGGCGGGTCCGGAATCCAGGGTATGCGTGCCCTTGCCGAGTACGTGATGCGCGGGCGCCGGGAAGCCTTGCTGGTTTCCACGATGTCCGTCGCACTGCCGATGTTCTTCTGGCTCGGTGCGGCCGTGGTCGCACTGGTCACGTTGCGCAAGGGTGTGCGCGAAGGCGCTTACGTGATGCTGTGGGCCCTGTTGCCGGCAGCCGTGGTGGCGTACTTCGGCGAGATCATGCCCGTGGCCGCGCTGCTCGGCATCACGGCCACGGCATGGGTATTGCGACTGACGGTGTCGTGGCCGTGGGCGCTGTGTACCGCGGCGCTGCTCGGGCTGGTGCTCGGCGGCAGCCTGCTCACGATCGGTCGCGGCTACCTCGCGCAGGTCGAGAAGCTGTTCGCGGAGCTGGTGGCGGGCATCGGCCGGCAGGCGGCGGAGAATGGCGCCGAGGCGACGGTGGCGCTGACCGCCCCGGGGGCGAGCGACATCGCCGGCATGTTCGGCCTGATCCTCGGCGTGACGCTGGTGATCTGCCTGATCATCGCGCGCTGGTGGCAGGCCGCGCTGTACAACCCGGGCGGCTTTCGCACGGAGTTCCACGCGCTGCGCCTCGACCGGGTGCAGGTGATGGGGCTGCTGCTGACGGCCTTCGGCCTCGGCGCGCTGGGCGAGGGCTTGCGGCTGTGGGCCTGGATGCCGCTGGTGCCGCTGCTGTTCGCCGGCATCGCGCTGGTGCATGCACTGGCTGCCGCGCGCGGACGCGGCGGGTGGCTGGGATTGTTTTACGCGGCGCTGCTGGTGCTGGCGCCGCTCAAGCAGTTCATCGTGGTACTGGCCGCGATGGACAGCTGGCTGGACATACGCGGCCGCTGGCTGAAGAAGCCGGGCGGCTGAAGTCGATGAATCCGGGAATCTGGTGAGGACGATAGCAATGGACGTCATTCTGCTCGAGAAAGTTGGTGGGCTCGGCAACCTGGGCGACAAGGTCAAGGTGGCCGGCGGTTACGGCCGCAACTTCCTGATCCCCTACGGCAAGGCCGTGTCGGCCACCGCCGACAACGTCGCGCGCTTCGAAGCGCGTCGCGCCGAGCTCGAGAAAGCCGCCGCCGAGCGCAAGGCCGCCGCCACGGCGCGCGCCGAGAAGCTCGCCGGCCTGGTGATCACGATCAAGGCCAACTGCGGCGACGAGGGCAAGCTGTTCGGCTCGATCGGCACCCGCGACATCGCCGATGCGATCACCGCAACCGGCACCGAGGTGGGCAAGAGCGAAGTGCGCCTGCCGACCGGCGTGATCCGCAACACCGGCGAGTTCGACATCGACCTGCAGCTGCACGCCGAAGTCACGCAGGTCATCAAGCTGTCTGTCACGCCGCTCTGAGGCCGACGCCGCCATGGCTGTCGACCGTCTGCGGTTGACAGCCATTTTTGCGCGGTGGGAACATCGCGCCCTCAGATCCGCGGGCGCGCACCATGGCTGACTCACCGTTCCAGCCGGCAAGGAACCCGGGCCCCGTGCTGGACGTCAGCAACCTGAAGATCCCGCCGCACTCCATCGAGGCCGAGCAGTCCCTGCTCGGCGGGTTGATGCTGGTGAACGAAACCTGGGACCGGGTGATGGAACTGGTCACCGCGTCCGATTTCTACCGCCACGAGCACCGCCTGATCTTCGAGGCGATGACCGCGCTGGCCGAGGGCAACCACCCTTTCGACGTCATCACGCTCTCGGAACACCTGAACGGCATCGACGAGCTCGACAGCGTCGGCGGTCTCGCCTACCTCGGTGAACTGGCCGCCAACACGCCGAGCGCGGCGAACGTGCAGTCCTACGCGCTGATCGTGCGCGAGCGCTCCACCATGCGCCAGCTGATCGCCGCCGCCAACGAGATCGCCACGCGCAACTTCAACCCCGACGGGCGCAGCGGCGCGGAACTGCTCGAGGAAGCCGAGAAGCGCATCGCGGAGATCAGCGAGAACCGCGTCTCGCGCGGCGGCCCGCAGGGCGTGAACGACCTGCTGCGCGGCGCGATGCACCGCATCGACGAACTCTTCGCGAGCAAGAGCCGCATCACGGGGCTCAGCACCGGTTACATCGACCTCGACGACCGCACCTCCGGGCTGCAGCGCTCGGACCTCATCATCGTCGCGGGCCGCCCCTCGATGGGCAAGACGGCCTTCGCGATGAACCTGGTCGAGCACGCCGTGCTGAAGCAGGACAAGCCGGTGCTGGTGTTCTCGATGGAAATGCCGGCCGAATCGCTGATCGTGCGGATGCTGTCCTCGATCGGGCGCATCGACCAGCAACGCCTGCGCAACGGCCAGCTGCTGCAGGAGGATTGGCCGCGCCTCACCGCCGCCGTGACCGCGCTGAAGGATCGCCCGCTGTTCATCGACGACACGCCCGCGCTGTCGCCCGCCGAGGTGCGTGCTCGCGCACGACGCCTGGCGCGCGAGCACGGCGAGCTCGCGATGATCATGATCGACTACCTGCAGCTGATGCAGGTGCCGGGCTCATCCGAGGGGCGCACCAACGAGGTCTCCGAGATCTCGCGCAGCCTCAAGGCGGTGGCCAAGGAATTCAAGTGCCCCGTGGTCGCGCTGTCGCAGCTCAACCGCTCGCTGGAGCAGCGCCCGAACAAGCGCCCCGTGATGTCTGACCTGCGCGAATCGGGCGCCATCGAGCAGGACGCCGACGTGATCGCGTTCATCTACCGCGACGAGGTCTACCACGAGGACACGCCCGAGAAGGGCGTGGCCGAGATCATCATCGGCAAGCAGCGTAACGGCCCCATCGGCACCGTGAAGCTCGCCTTCCAGCGCGAGTTCACGCGTTTCGAGAACCTGGCGCACGGCAACTACGACTACTGAGGCGCCACGAACATCAGCTACAACCAATCGCAGGCAGCCTTTGACTGCGCGCCGCTCATGGTTAGAATGGCGCCGTCCGCACGCGGGTGTAGTTCAATGGTAGAACTGCAGCTTCCCAAGCTGCTAGCGTGGGTTCGATTCCCATCACCCGCTCCATTACCCTCTCCCAAGATATCCCAAGACGCCCCGAAAAGCTCGAAAAATCCGGTACTTACCGTGATTAAGCCCGCCATGACGTGTCATGACGTCCCTGGACATCCCGCAAATCGCGTTGGTATATTTGTTGGTATGTGAGGTGACGAGCACGGACATACCAACACATGGCGACCGGCAAGCTATCCGACGTGGCGATCAAGAACGCCAAACCCAAGGACAAACCGTACCGCCTGAGTGACGGTGGCGGCATGTTCCTGGAGGTGTCCCCCACGGGGCCCAAGTACTGGCGCCTCGCCTACCGATTCAACGGCAAGCAGAAATTGCTCGCGCTTGGCGTATACCCGGACGTGGGGTTGAGGCAGGCACGGGAGAAGAGGGACGACGCCCGCAAGCTGCTGGCAAGCGGCACCGACCCCGGCGAAGCCCGAAAGGCGGAGAAGGCCAAGCGCGCCGGGTCGGATACGTTCGGCTCGGTTGCCGAGGAATGGATGGGCAAGAACGCAGCCCGCTGGAGCGACCAGCATGCGGCCCTGACCCGCAACATTCTCGATGTAGACCTGTCGCCCACCCTGGGGCGCATGCACGTCAACACCATTACCGCCGCGAAAGTGCTGCAGGCACTCCGAACCACGGAAGCCCGAGGCGCCTTCTACACGGCACAGCGGGCGAAATCGATTGCGAACCGGGTCATGCAGTATGCGGTGGCGATTGGCCTTGCCGAGCGCAATCCTGTAGCCGACCTGCCGCGCGGCGTTATCGAGTCGCGACCGGTGAAGCATCACGCCAGCATCACGGATCCCAAGAAGGTGGGTCAATTGATGCGCGACATCCGAGCCTATGAAGGTTTCTTCGAGACGAAGTGCGCGCTGGAGTTGTTGCCGCTGGTTTTCGTGCGGCCCGGAGAGTTGCGTAAGGCCGAATGGTCAGAGTTCAACCTGGATGGCGCCGAGTGGCGCATTCCGGCATCGCGCATGAAAATGGGCGAACAGCACCTCGTGCCGCTTTCGAAGCAGGCAGTCGCCATCCTGCGGCGCCTCCACGCTGTCACGGGCAAGCGCAAGCTGCTGTTCCCCGGAGTGCGCCACCATGACAAGGCGATGAGTGAGAACACGCTGAATGCGGCGCTGCGCTATATGGGATATGACAAGGCCACCATGACGGGGCACGGTTTTCGGTCTATGGCGTCAACCCTCTTGAACGAACGGGGGTGGCACCGGGACGCGATAGAGCGTCAGCTCGCCCATGCGGAGCGCGACAAGGTGCGCGCATCCTACAACTACGCGGAACATCTGCCCGAGCGGCGAAAGATGATGCAGGCTTGGGCAGATTACCTCGACAAGCTCGCAGCTGGCGCCGAGGTGTTGCAATTGAAGAGCAGTGCATAAAGGGTCGGGCATGATAGAGACTACCCACATTCGGCTGGAACAGGCCGCTGAGATCCTGAAGACCCCGGTCGATACGTTATTGACTGCGGGCCTCGAAGGTCGTATTCGCATTTGGGCGCTGCTGTACGAATGGCGCGAATTCTGGGTGCGGGAGCGGCGCAGTGAAGACCCGTGGGATACCGACAACGTGCCCGCAGAAGTTGGGGAAGCATTCTTCGACTTCGTCCCGCTCTTCGGGTGGCACGTCGCGGCCTTGCTGAAGAACGGCAGGGTGGAAAGCGACGTATTGGACGAATCGAACGGGCTCCGGAAAGTCTTAGCCGGAGACGGTCAACCGTATGTGATTGTCACACGCGAGCAACCGCTGTATTTGCTCTCTGCCGACATCGCGTGCATCAAGTTAAAGGGTGAGTTGCCAGTCTCTGCGCCAGAGCAGCCCGATCGTGAGATCGGGCCACGTGCTCAAACCACCTACCAGAACATAATTGGCGGACTGCTTGATGTTTTGCTCGGCAAATCCCCGGCGGGCAGACGCTACTCCATACTCGAAAATCAAACAGCGATAATCGACACACTGATCTCAAACTATCCTCGAAAGCCGGGTATTACGCGCCGCACCTTGGAGGAGAAGTTCGCGGAGGCCAAACGGAGCTTGGACGCAAGCTAGCATCTACCGCAGTTGCGGCGTGCTCTCCGCAGCTGCGGTTTGTTTAAGCCCTTATCCTGTTTCAATGCAAACCATGACGCACAGCGAGCCCAAGGAGGCCTCAAGTCATGGCAAGCACTACCCACCAGCAGAACCCCGTTCCAGCACTCATCCGCATCTCGCAGGTGCACCGGCTCACCGGCCTCTCTAATTCCGCCATCTACCGCGGCGTCCAGAGCGGCACGTTCCCCCGCCCCCTGAAACTCACCGAACGCTCGAGCGCCTGGGTGGAAACCGAGGTGCTCGAATGGATTGCCGCGCGCATTGCCGAGCGTGACAAAGCGTCGTCGAGGGCTGCATGAGGGTTGTCGCAGTGGCCAAATTCGCACCGAACACGTCTGCCGTCCCGTCGAGTTTGCTCGGGGTGCGTCAGCGCGTATCTGGAGACGCGAGTTCGGGAGCTCGAGCCAATTGCAGCCCGGGAAGTCGCGGCACAGCAAGGGCGATTGCAGTTCGGATCGACGAATCCATGGGCCGGATCAGCTGCGAGAACTTCACGGTCCCACGTTACCTGAGGTACCGGTTAGACAGCGCAGTACCGCCCGGTACGCTGGAAGTATGGCCCCTCGCGTGTCGGGCCGGCAACGAACTTCGACAGCACAGGAACAGGGCAATGACTGACCAGACTACGCTCAACACGGCACAGGCGGCAGCCTTCCTCGGTCTGGCCGAGCGGACGCTGACCAACTCGCGCTACGGTGACCTCATCGGGGGCAGGCCAGGGCCGCGCTACAGGAAGGTTGGTGCGAGGTGCATGTACCTCGTGTCCGATCTCCGGGAGTGGCTGGCACAGTTCGAGGTGGTAGACCCTAGCGCAGCCGCGCCCGCACCTGAACTCGGGGAGGCTGAGTAATGTTCCCTCGCGCTGATGTCTCGTCACTTGCGTCAACAATCAGCGGGGCGCACCTCTTTGGTGAACCAGAACCCGCAGCGCAGGCGCTGCCAGTGCCCGCGGCCTCGCTCGCCACGCCCTTTCAGTATTCGCGGGGGCGCGACAAGTATGACAACCGCCCTGAACACTATACCGCAGACAGCTTCAAGCAGTTCGCGACTCTGATTCTGGAGGATCGCTCCGACGCCAAGGGCAAGCAATACATTTGCGCCCCTTTGGACCGTAACGGGCTGCGCAGCGAAAGCGGGGGTTGGCGCTTGGCAGTGAATGCGCAGCCGCGCGCATGGATGCCGTTGGATCTCGACCGCATCGCTGGGCCCGACGCATACGCTGCGCTGCTTGCACATTTGTGCGCCTACCGTGGGTTTTCATACACGACGGCGAGCCATGCTCACGACGCGCCGCGGTGCAGGATTGTCCTGGCCCTCTCGCGGCCAGTGGACCGCGCTGAGGGCATGCGGTTGGGTGAGGCTATCCAGCGTTCCATAGAGAGGAGTTTGGGCGCAGGCGGATTCACTTTTGACGCCAGCGTATACCGCGCTGAGCAGCCGTGTTACACGCCGCTCGAGAAGTCAGAGGTCGCGCACTTCTCAGGCGTCCCGATCGACGTTGATGAGTTTCTCGCCACCTATACGTCGGTTGACAGGGAAGCGGGCGAAGCTACGTCAATGCGCGCCCACGACCGTCAGAAGGTGAACCAGTGGACCGATGCCATGATTACTGGCGAGGATGTCCACGGCGCTGCGCTAAGGCTTGTTGGACATATGGTTTCTGCCGGAGCCGATGACCACTCCATCCTCGACTGGTTTGAAGCCCACCGCGCCAGGATTGAGGCCGCGCGTGGCGCATCGCGAGCATCCGAACTGTTCGGCGGCGAGCTCGAGCGCATGATCAGGGGGGCTCGCGACAAGGGATATGCCGCCCGTGCCGAACGGGAGGGTTGGGATGTTGAGTCATTCGACGGTGACTTAGGATTTGCCCTTACTCACGATGGTCTCGCGCTCGAATTGGCGAGGAGCGGGTGGGACACGACCGCGCGTTATGTCCCGCAGTGGGGTAAATGGGTCTTGTGGAATGGAAGCCGCTGGCAAGTTGATGAAAGACTCGAGCATATGACGCAGATACGAGAGTTTCTGCGGGATGTGGCAGCCGACCTCGGTCGCTGGGCGGACCTCAAGGATGCCACGCTGGGGGACCCAAAAGCGGCAGATCGCGCGCGCTCCTGGGCAGCACGGCAGGCAGCCGCGATCCGGCAAGCCCCATTCCGCAATTGCGTGGAAACAACAGCCCGGTCGAATCGCGGGTTGGTTGCAACTCCTGATGAGTTCGACGCAAATCCCGATATGCTCGGCATTCCGGGGGGAGTGGTCGATCTCAGGACCGGCGAAGTTCTCGCGGAATGTCGCGAGCTGTACATCACGAAATGCACCGCGGTGGGGCCGGCCCCCAAGGGAACGCGAGCCCCGCTGTGGGAAAGCTTCCTCATGAAAATATTCGATGGGGATCGCGAGCTTATCGCCTTTCTGCAGCGTGCCGCGGGGTACGCGCTCACCGGCCACACCCGTGAACACAAGTTGCTCTTCTTCCACGGCGTTGGGAGGAATGGCAAGAGCGTGTTCTTGAACACACTGTTCGGGCTGTTTGGAGATTACGGCAGGCGCGCCCCTGCGGCGACATTTATCGACAGCCGGGGGCAGCACCCTACCGACCTCGCGGGTTTACATGGCGCGCGGATGGTTGTCGCGAGTGAGCTGCCGCAGGGGCGCGCCTGGAACGAATCTGTACTGAAAGACTTGACCGGCGGCGACGTTATCACCGCGCGGCTCATGCGCCAGGACTTCTTCGACTTCGCGCCGCAGTTCACGCTCTTCCTTGTTGGGAACCACCTGCCATCCTTCCACAGCGTGGACGAGGCCATGCGCCGGCGCGTGGTGTTGGTGCCGTTCCGGGTGTCGATACCACAGGAGGAGCAGGACGAGCGGCTGCCCGAAAAGCTGCGCGAGGAGTGGCCCGCGATCCTGCGGTGGTGTCTCGAAGGCGCGGCGGAGTGGCACCGCATGGGACTTGCGCCGCCGGCTAGTGTCGAAGCCGCGTCAGCCGAGTACCTCGACAGCGAGGACAGCATTGGCCGCTTCCTGGCGGAGG
>JAGPES010000100.1 GCA_018057015.1 Pseudomonadales bacterium
CCGGCTGTGCCTGCGCCTCGCCGGGCTGGAAAAGCCGGCGCCTGGGGCATGTTTTCGCCACCAGGTGGGCAAGTGCGGCGGCGCCTGTGCCGGCCACGAGCCGCTGCTGGCGCACCAGGCGCGGCTCGCCGCGGCGCTGGCGAAACTCAAGCTGGTGAGCTGGCCGTGGAGCGGCGCGATCGGCATCCGCGAGCAGCAGCCCGATAGCGGGCTCGAGGAACTGCACGTGGTCGATCGCTGGTGCTACCTGGGCACCTTCCGCAGCGAGGACGAGTTGCACGCGCGCGAGGCCTTCGCGCGCCGCCCCGCCTTCGACATGGACACCTACAAGCTGCTGGTGAAGCACCTGATGCGCAGCCGCCACCCGCAGGTGGTGCCGTTCGCGCCTGTGGGTCCGGATTTATCCGGACAATCCGATTCGTAGGTCCGGCTTCAGCCCGACATCTCTGTGGGTCCGAATTCATTCGGACAATTGTCAGGCTGAAGCCCGACCCACACCAAACGCCTGCGCCAGCAGCTCGAAGGAACGCAGCCGGTCGGCGAAGTGGAAGGTGTTGCACACCGCCATCACCTCGTCGGCGTGGAATTGCGTGGCGAATCGCTCCACGCGCTCGCGGATCGTCTGCGGCGTGCCCACAGCGCGCACGCGAGAGACGCCCTGCACGAAGGCGCGCTCCTCGGGGCTGAACACGTGCTGCGCGGCCTCCTCGGGCGAGCACACCGCGATCTCCCCGCGCTGCGTCAGGAAGCGGATGTAGGTGATGTCTGCCGCGCGCGTCATCGTCGCGGCGTGCTCCTCGTCTTCGGCGCAGAACACGTTCATCGCGATCATCACGCGCGGCTCGGGCTGCAGCGGCGAGGGACGGAAACGGCTGCGGTAGGCCGCGACGATGCGCGGGTCGAACTGCGGGTTGATGAACAGCGCCACGGCGTAGGGCAGTCCGAGTTCGGCCGCGAGCAGCGCGCTGTCGGGGCTGGTGCCCAGTACCCACACCGGGATGCGACCGACCGGCACGGGTCCCACGCGCGGACGGAAGTCCGGGTTCCACAGCGCCTCGGTGAGCGTGTGCAGCAGTTGCGGGAAGCGCTCGAACTTCGGGCGACCGTCGGCGGCGAGCGCGATGGCCGCGTTCATGTCGGCCCCCGGTGCGCGGCCGACGCCGAGATCCACGCGGCCCGGGTACAGGTTCGAGAGCACCGCGAAATTCTCCGCGACCTTGTAGGCGCTGTAGTGTGGCAGCATCACGCCGCCGGAGCCGATGCAGATCGTGGTCGTGGCAGCGCCTATCGCCGCCAGCAGCACCTCGGGCGAGCTGCCCGCGATCACCGGCGAGTCGTGGTGCTCGGACACCCAGAAGCGCGCGTAGCCCAGCGCCTCGGCGTGGCGCGCGAGCGCGAGGGTTTCGGCGAAGGCCGCGCGCGCGTCGCTTCCGGGGCGCACGATGGACTGGTCGAGGATGGAGAGCTGCATGTGCTGTCGAAAGAGAGATGGTAGCGACGGGTGGGCTCGAACCACCGACCCCAGCATTATGAATGCTGTGCTCTAACCGACTGAGCTACGTCGCCACGGGCCGCGAATTCTCCGCACTGGCCCCGATCGTGTCAATGCCCGGTGCGTGACTGAATGGGCGGGAAAATACCGTTTGCCTATCGCCGGTGCTGCCGGTCCCGGCCGGCACGCGCTGCTAGACGTTGAACCGGAAGTGGATCACGTCGCCGTCGTGCACCACGTATTCCTTGCCCTCGAGGCGCCACTTGCCGGCGTCCTTCGCGCCCTGTTCGCCCTTGTAGCGCACGAAGTCCTCGTAGGCGATCACCTCGGCGCGGATGAAGCCCTTCTGGAAGTCGGTGTGGATCACCCCGGCCGCCTCCGGGGCTTTCGCGCCGACGCGCACGGTCCACGCCCGCACCTCCTGCACGCCGGCGGTGAAGTAGGTCTGCAGGTTCAGCAGGCGGTACCCGGCGCGGATCACGCGGTTCAGGCCGGGTTCATCGAAGCCGAGCTCGGCGAGGAACTCGGCGCGCTCGCCTTCCTCGAGCTCGGCGATCTCGGACTCGAGCTTGTTGCAGATCGGCACGACCATCGCGCCCTCGGCGGCGGCGAACTTCTGCACCGCGTCGAGGTGCGGGTTGTTCTCGAATCCGTCCTCGGCCACGTTGGCGATGTACATCGTGGGCTTGGCGGTGAGCAGGTTGAGCTCGCGCAGCGTCGCCCTCTCGTCGTCGGAGAGCGCCAGCGCGCGCGCCGGGAGCCCCTGGTCCAGGTGCGGGACCAGCTTCTCCAGCAGGTCCTTCTGGCGGATCGCGTCCTTGTCGCCGCCCTTGGCGAAGCGGGCGACGCGCTGCAGCTGGCGCTCGGCGCTGTCGAGGTCGGCCAGCGCCAGCTCGGTGTTGATCACCTCGATGTCGTTAACCGGGTCGATGCGGCTCGCGACGTGGATCACGTTGTCGTCGGCGAAGCAGCGCACCACGTGCGCGATGGCGTCGGTCTCGCGGATGTTGGCGAGGAACTGGTTGCCCAGGCCCTCGCCCTTCGAGGCGCCGGCCACCAGGCCGGCGATGTCGACGAACTCCATCGTGGTCGGCACGATGCGCTGGGGCTTCACGATCTCCGCGATGCGGTCCTGGCGCGGGTCGGGTACCGGCACGATGCCGGTGTTCGGCTCGATGGTGCAGAACGGGAAGTTCGAGGCCGCGATGCCGGCGCGCGTCAGCGCGTTGAACAGTGTGGACTTGCCGACGTTGGGAAGCCCGACGATGCCGCAGTTGAATCCCATGGTTATTCGGCCCTGAAACTGTTGAGTCGGTTCATTGCAATGGGCCAGTTGCCGCTGACGGCATCCGGCAGTACGTGTAGCGCTTCCGCGATGCACAGGTCGATCAGGCGCCGGTCCGCGGGCGAGGGCCGCGACAGCACGTGCGGCGAGACCTGCTCGCGCGCGCCGGGGTGGCCGATGCCGATCCGCAGCCGGTGGAAGCCGCGGTTGTTGCCCAGCGCGGCGATGATGTCGCGCAGGCCGTTGTGCCCGCCGTGGCCGCCGTCGAACTTGAACCGCACCTCGCCGGGCGGCAGGTCGAGCTCGTCGTAGGCGACCAGGATCTGCTCCGGGACCAGCTTGAAGAAGTTCGCCGCCGGCCCCACCGCCTGGCCGCTGCGGTTCATCCAGGTCTGCGGAACCAGCAGTCGCACGTCGTGGCCGGCGATCTGCACGCGCGCGCCCAGGCCATGAAAACGGGCTTCGGGCTTCAGCGTGGCGCCGTAACCTGCTGCCAGTGCGCTCACGAAATCGGCTCCCGCGTTGTGGCGGGTGCGGTGGTATTCGGGTCCGGGATTGCCCAGGCCGACGATAAGGGCGAGAGATTTGCTCACCTTGGCTCGGAAGGAAACGAGGCCGCCCGCGGCGGGCGGCCTCGCGCACCGGGTCAGGACGCCGGGGTTTCCTCGACAGCACCGCCCTTGGGCGCCAGTACCGTCGCGACCGGGATGTCGTGCTCGGGGCCGTGCGACAGCTCAACGCTCTCGACGCCCGCAGGCAGCTCGAGGTCGGAGAGGTGCACTGCCTGGCCGACGTGGTACGCGGTCATGTCGACCTCGATGTACTCCGGCAGGTCCTGCGGCAGGCAGGTCACGTACACTTCGTTCGCGTTGTGCTGGATGATGCCGCCCTGGTTCTTCACGCCGTGGCACTTCTCCTGGTTGATGAAGTGCAGCGGGATGTGGACGTGGATCTTGCGATCGCGGCTCACGCGCTGGAAGTCGGCGTGCAGGATACGCGGGCGCGCCGGGTGGCGCTGCAGGTCCTTCAGGATCACTTCCTCGGCACCGTCCGCGAGCTTCAGCGTGATCAGGTGCGAGAAGAACGCCTCGTTCTCCAGCGCCTTCACCAGCTCGCGGTGCGACAGCGAGACGTTGCGCGGCTGCTGCGTGCCGCCGTAGACGATCGCGGGAACCAGTTCGTCGTTACGCAGGCGGCGGCTCGCACCTTTCCCCACGTCGCCGCGTACAACGGCATTCAGTACAAATTCGCCAGACATGGTCTGCACTCCTTTGTTGAGCGGACAGCCTCCCTGCGACCGGGATGGGTGCCGCGGTTCTTGAAAAGGAAAGGCGGCTGCCTTTCCGCTCGATGCATCAGGCAAACATTGCGCTGATGGATTCCTCGTTGCTGACGCGCCGCACCGCCTCGGCGAGCAGCGGTGCGCTGCTCAGCTGGCGGATGCGAGCGCAGCGCCTGGCTTCCGGCGACAGCGGGATCGTGTCGGTCACGACCAGCTCGTCCAGCACGGAGGCCTCGATGTTGGCGATCGCGTTGCCCGAGAGCACCGCGTGCGTGCAGTAGGCGATGACCTTCGCCGCGCCGTTCTCCTTCAGCGCCTGCGCGGCCTTGCACAGCGTGCCGGCGGTGTCGACCATGTCGTCGACCACCAGGCAGGTGCGCCCCGCGACGTCGCCGATGATGTGCATCACCTGCGCCTCGTTGGCCTTCGGGCGGCGCTTGTCGATGATCGCGAGGTCGAGGTCGTTCATCTGCTTGGCGATCGCGCGGGCGCGCACCACGCCGCCGATGTCGGGCGAGACCACGACCATGTTCTGGTAGCGCTGGCGCTCGATGTCGTCGATCAGGATCGCCGAGCCGTAGACGTTGTCCACCGGCACGTCGAAGAAGCCCTGGATCTGCTCGGCGTGCAGGTCGACGGTGAGCACGCGGTTCACGCCGGCCTTGGCCATCATGTCGGCCACGACCTTGGCGCTGATCGGCACGCGGCTCGAGCGCACGCGCCGGTCCTGGCGCGAGTAGCCGAAATAGGGGACGACCGCGGTGATGCGCGAGGCCGAGGAGCGGCGCAGCGCGTCGATCATCAGGATCAGTTCCATCAGGTTGTCGTTGGTCGGTGCGCAGGTCGACTGGATCACGAACACGTCCTTGCCGCGCACGTTCTCGTCGATCTCGATGCTGATCTCGCCGTCGCTGAAGCGGCTCACGGTGGCGCAGCCGAGACGCAGTCCCAGTCGCTGCACGATCATCTGCGCCAGTTCAGGGTTGGCACTGCCGGTGAAGAGCATCATCTCTGACACGTCGGGATCCTTCGTGTTGGCAAGGCTAGGCAAGGGCTGGACTTCGGAGCCGGGCGGAACGCGCTGGAGAGGGCTGGCGGTTCATGGCGCTCTGCGGCCCCGTTTGCGTGTTTCCCGAATGAACGAATTGGCTGGGGCGGTAGGACTCGAACCTACGAATGGCGGGATCAAAACCCGCTGCCTTAGCCACTTGGCGACGCCCCAATTGATTCAGTCGTACAGTGCCTCGTGCACCGGGGAGCGGTTGATGCCGCGGGCAACGAACCGATCCCACTCAGCCGGTACGCGCGCGGCGGCCTCGCGCGCCGCCTGCTCCGTGGCGAAGGGGGCGAACACGCAACTGCCGGTGCCGCTCATCCTCGCCTCCCCGTGCGCCGCGAGCCATGCCAGCGCGCGATCGACCCCGGGGTACCGTTTCCGGACCACGGACTCGCAATCGTTGCGATGTCCGTCGGTCAAAAAGGCGGCTATTGTCGTGATCGGGGTGTCACGTGTCAATTCCCGGTCACCGAAAATCGCGGCAGTATTCACCGCGCAACCCGGGCGGATCACCAGGTACCAGCGCTCGGGCAGGTCGAGCGGCTGCAGTTGCTCGCCGACGCCCTCGGCCCAGGCGCTGCGGCCGTGAACGAACACGGGTACGTCCGCGCCGAGCGCGAGGCCGATGCGGGCGAGCTCGGCGGGCGAGAGCCCGCAGCCCCACAGCCGGTTCAGCGCCAGCAGCGTCGCGGCGGCATCCGAGCTCCCGCCGCCCAGTCCGCCGCCGTGCGGTATGCGCTTGTCGAGCGTGATGATCGCCCCCTGGCGCGGCGCGCAGCGCGCGACGAGCGCATGCGCGGCCTTCATCACCAGGTTGTCCTGCGTGGTCACGCCCGGGACCGAGCCCTCGAGCACCAGCCCGGGCGCGGCGGTCGCCGTGAAGCGCATCCCGTCGCAGAAATCGAGCAGCTGGAACACGGTCTGCAGCAGGTGGTAACCGTCGGCGCGCCGGCCGGTCACGTGCAGGAACAGGTTGAGCTTCGCCGGTGCGCGCAGCGCGAGGGTTTCGCTCATGGTGCCGGTGGGCCCCAGCGGTTGATCAGCACCGTGAGCACCGCGCCTTCGCCTTCCAGGCGCAGGCGGGTGGGCAGCGCGAGGCCATCCACTTCCCGGTACGCGCCGGGTTCGACCACCCAGCCCGACTGGCGGAACCGCGTGACGTCGGCGCCGGCGAATTCGGCGTCCTCGACCGGAAGGTCGGGCTGGGGAATGCCGCGGATCCAGTACTCGAGGGCGGCCACCGGCAGCTGCCAGCCCCAGATCTCGGCGACCAGCGCGTCGGGGTCGGCGTGGCGGCCGGCGCGTCCGCGCGAGTCGTTCCACGCGACGCCGTCCGCGTCGCCCGTGAGCACCAGCTTGCCCATGCCGAGCGCGCCGCTCAGCACCAGGCGGTAGTTCCCGGCCTGCTGTTTCCAGGTCAGGAAGGCGCTGCCGGAGCCGCTCGCGGCGCGCACGCCGATCTTGCCCTGCAGCTGCCACTCGGCGCGCGCGGCGACCGCCGCGGCGTGCGCCTGCCAGTCCGCCGGCAATTGCGCGCGCCGTGGTTGCTGCGCGCAGCCGGCCAGCGCGAGCAGCGCGCACAGGCCGAGCAGCGCCGCCCGATGCCCGCGCCGGGCAACGCGGCCGTGGTTCACGGCGGCGCAGCGGCGCCGAGGCGGCGCATGGTGTCTTGGATGAGCCGGCTGTCGGGCTTGCTCTCCAGCCCCTTGTCCCAGATGGCGCGGGCCTCCTCGCGCTCGCCGCTCACCCACAGCACCTCGCCGAGATGCGCGGCGACCTCGTGGTCCGGATATTTTTCGAAGGCCTGGCGCAGGTACCCGAGCGCTTCCTCGATGTGGCCCAGGCGGTATTGCACCCAGCCCATGCTGTCGATGATGGCGGGGTCGTCCGGCTTCAGCGCCAGTGCCTGCTGGATCAGCGCCAGCGCCTCGGCGAGGCGGTCGGTCAGGTTGGCGAGCGAGTAGCCGAGCGCGTTCATGGCCAGCGCGCTGTCCGGGTCGAGGCGCAGCATCGCGCGCAGGTCGCGCTCCATCGCCGCGATGTCGCCGCGCTTCTCGCTGACCATCGAACGGGCGTACAGCAGGCCGGGCTCCGCGGGGGTTTCGGCGAGCGCCCGGTCGAGCAGCCGCTGCGCGCCGGCCAGGTCCTCCGCCTCGACGCGCAGTTCGGATTCCAGCAGCGTCAGCGGCAATGCCTGCGCGACCCAGCGCTCGCGCAGTTGCGCCAGCGGCTCGCCGAGTGCCTCGATGCCGCGGCTGGCGATGATCAGCTCGGCGGCGCGCGTGATCGAGGCCATGAACATCTGCCCCGGGCGGATCTCGAGGTAATGCCCGATCGCCTCGTCGTTGTCGCCGCGGCGCTCGGCGTCCTGCGCGAGATAGAAATGCGCGGCACTCGACTGGTTGCCCTCGGCGAGCAGCGCGTTCAGCTCCTCACTCATGCGGTCGAACTGTCCGGACTCGCGGTAGACCAGCGCCAGCGCCAGGCGCAGCTCGGCGTCGGCGGGGTTCTGCTCGACCAAAATGCGGAACTGCTCCTCGGACTTCGCGAGGTCGGTCTTTGCCAGCAGCCGGGCGTACTGCAGGCGCAGGCGCTTGTCCCCGGGGTCTTTCGCCAGCGCATGCTCGATGCGCGCATGCGCCCTGGGCAGGTCGCCGATGTTCTGGTAGACCTGTGCCTCGAGCAGCAGCGCCTGGTAGTTGTCGGGCTCCGCCTCCAGCACGGCGGCGACGGCCGCCAGTGCCTCTTCGTTGCGCTCCAGGCTCTGCAGCAGCACGGCTCGCGCGATCAGCAGGTCGGCGCTGTCACCCTCGATGCCTTGCAGCGCCTTCAGCATTCCCTCGCGCTCGTTGGCGGGCAGGTCCAGCGCGCTGGCCGTGACCGCGGCGAAGTTGGTGGGGCCGTGCGCGGCGTCGAGCGCGCGCATGTGCCCGAAAGCCTCGTTGGGGCGGCCGGCGCGCGCCAGCTCGGTGGCGGCGGTGAAGCGCGCCTCAGGATTCTGCGGTTCCAGTTCGGCCCACAGCAGCGCGGCGTCCAGGGTGGCACGCTCGGCGCCCATGTAGCGCGCCATGCGCGTGGCGCGCGCGGCCACGCCCGGGTCGCGTGTGCGCACGGCTTGCTGCATGTAGTTCTGCAGCGCCGTGTCGAGGGCTCCGCGCCGCGCCGCAAATTCGGCTACCAGCAGCGCATACAGCGTGTCTTCGGGGAAGGGGCGGTACACCGGCTCCGGCGCCGGTGCAATCGTCGCTGCGGCGCCGGCATCCTGCGGCTCCGTGACCGGTGTGGTCGCACAGGCGGCGAGCAGCGCGCCGCACAGGGCGGTCGCGGCGATGCGGGCGAGGCGCTGCGTGCGCAGGGAGCGGAACGATGGGGGCAATATGCTCATAGGTTGCGGATCGGACCGCGCGCAGGGCGGTGGCGGCAGCGCCGGAAGCGCGGGATTCTGCACAATTTGCCTGTAAATTGATACACTTCGGCCGCTTTTCCAATCCCTGTCCCGCCCCGTTGGAGTGCTGTCCCCGGCCTGCGGCGCCCCGCGGGGGAGTAGTTTTTCATTCATGAGCCTGCTGGTCGTCGGTCTCAACCACACCACCGCGCCCGTCGAGGTGCGCGAACGCGTGGCATTCGCTCCCGAGCAGGTGCCGGAGGCGCTGCGTCGCGCCTGCGGCACGGGCGGTGTGGCGCAAGCGGCGATCCTGTCGACCTGCAACCGCACCGAGTTCATCGCGGTCACCGGCAGCGGCACCGAGACCGAGGAGCGGGTGCTCGACTGGTTTGCCGGCTCGCACCACCTGGCACGCGGCGAGATCGAGGGCTGCCTGTACCGCCTGCGCGGCCCCGAGGCGATGCGTCACCTGATCCAGGTCGCCAGCGGCCTCGATTCGATGGTGATGGGCGAACCGCAGATCTTCGGCCAGCTGAAGTCCGCCTTCGCCTCGGCGCGCCACGCCGGCACCGTAGGCCCCGACCTTGCCCGGGTGATGAACCACGTGTTCGCGGTCGCGAAGCAGGTGCGCACCGAAACCGCGATCGGCGAGAACCCGGTGTCGGTCGCCTTCGCGGCGGTGAAGCTCGCGCGTCACATCTTCACCGAGCTCGGTTCGACCACGGCGCTGCTCATCGGCGCCGGCGAAACCATCGAGC
>JAGPES010000101.1 GCA_018057015.1 Pseudomonadales bacterium
TTGTACGGCATCGAGTAGCCGTCCTCGATCAGGCGCTTGTACTGCTTCAGGACGTGCGGCACGCAGGCGCACATGTCCTCGGCCATCTTGATCGCGCGCGGCAGCAGTTCCCCGGCCGGCACCACGTGGTTCACCAGCCCCCATTCGCAGGCCTGGCGCGCGAACACCGGTGCGCCCGTGAAGGAGATCTCCTTTGCCCGCGACATGCCGATCATGCGCGGCAGCTTCTGGCTGAGTCCCCAGCCGGCGAGGATGCCCACGCGCGCATGGGTGTCGGCGAAGCGCGCGTTCTCGGAGGCGATCAGCACGTCGCAGGCCAGCGCCATCTCGAAGCCCCCTGTCACCGCGTGGCCGTTGATGGCGCCGATGATCGGGCCGTCGAAGGCGGCCATCGCGTCGGCCAGTTCGTTCCCGACCTCCTGCGCCGCATTCTCCGAGTCGCCCGACCCGAGTTCCTTCAGGTCGAAGCCGGCGCAGAAGGCCCTGCCGGCGCCGGTGAGGATGACCACGCGGATGCCCGGATCGGCGCAGATATCCCTGAACACCGCCACGAAATCCCGGCGCAACTCCCGCGAGAGCGCGTTCATGTGCTCCGCGCGGTTGAGGGTCACGATGGCGTAGCCGTCGCGTTTTTCCAGCAATACCTTGTCCATTTTCATTCTCCGGCGAGCAACACGGCTCTGGTTGTCATTCCTGTTTCTCCCCCTGGCCGAGCTCCAGCAGTTTCTGCATGCCCTGGAAGGTCGCTTCCAGGAACGGCTCTCCGGCGAGGGCAGCGTACTGCGTCCAGACGGTTTCGGTGGAGCGTCGCAGTTCCCGCACCAGGCGCTGGCCCGCCGCGGTCAGCACGATCCGCTTGGCCCGCGAGTCCTGCGGATCCGGGCCGCGCTCCACGAGCCCGAGTTCCTCCAGTTCATGGACGATCTTCATCATCGACTGGGGACGAACCCCGGCTTGCTGCGCCAGCTCGACGCTGCGGCTGGCGCCGTGGCGCGACAGGTGCAGGAACACCAGCCGGTGCCGCGCGCCGATGCCCGGGATGCCGCGTGAATGCAGGTCCGCATCCAGCCGGCGCTGGAAGTCCTGCGTCAGCAGCATCAGTACGAGACCGATTTCATCGCTGTGGGGCGAGGGCATTGCACGGTCGATTTGATCAGTTAAACTGATGATCAGTCTAACTGCAGCCCGGAGGGTGCATCAAGTCATGTTCGAGGTGTTCGCGACCACGCCGGAAACCATGGGGCCGGGGGAGATCGGTGCCCACGCCGCCCGCGCCGAGGCGATGGGCTTCGACGGGCTGCACGTGCCCGACGCCATCCACGACGGCCTGTTGCTGGCCGCACTGGCGCTCGATGCCACCAGCCGGCTGCTGGTGGGAACCGGCGTGCTGGTAGCCTTTCCGCGCAGCCCGATGAATGTCGCGATCGCCAGCTGGGACCTGCAGAAGATGTCGGGCGGACGCTTCGAGCTCGGGCTGGGAACGCAGGTGAAGGCGAATATCGAGCAACGCTACTCCGCGCGCTGGGGCGCTCCGGTGGCACACCTGCGGGAATACATCGAGTCCCTGCGGGCGATTTTTCGCAGTTTCCAGACGGCCGAGCCGCTCAGGTTCGAGGGCGAGTACTACCGCTTCACGCGGCTGCAGCCCTTCTTCAACCCGGGGCCGATCGAGCATCCGCAGATTCCCATCCTGTGCGGGGCCGTCGGACCGTTGATGACCGCGATGGTGGCGCAGTGCGCCGACGGCATGATCACCCATCCGACCAACACGCCGCCGGAGTACATCGAGCAGGTCTGCCTGCCGCGGCTGCGGGCGGGCTTCGCCGGTTCGCGGCGCGACGAGGCAGGCTTCAAGCTGGTCCTCGGGCCGCTCACCGCCACCGGGCGCGACGAGGCCGTGGTGGCGCAGGAGTGGGAAAAGCAGCGCCAGCTGCTGGGTTTCCTCTATTCCACTCCCGCCTACTGGCCCAGCCTCGAGCTGTTCGGCTGGCAGCACAAGGGCGAGGAGCTGCTGCAGATGACGCGCGACGCGGACTGGAAACGCATGCCCGGGATCGTCACCGACGAGATGATGCAAAAGTTCGTGCCGCGCGGCACCTACGACGAGATCGCGGACATCTACCGCGCACGCTACGGCAGGCTCTGCTCGCGAATCACCTTCCCGCTGCCGGCTGATCCGGCCGACGACGAACTCGCCGCGCGGGCGATCGCGCGACTCAAACAGTGATCGGGCGGCCGGCGCGTCCAGGGTCCGCAACCCGGATTGCGCGGCAGCTGCGTGCCCCGAAATCCGAGCTTTATCGCGAGGTGCGGCTTTGCGTCCCGCACCGACGTCGCATCTCGTTGATTGACAGGGCTTTGTTGTGGACCGCCTTGCCCTTGCGCCAGCCCTCGAACCGAGTAGCCAAACGCGCCCGCAATCCGCTCAAATGGGCAAAAATGAACGGCAGTCGCGGGCGCAACCTGCCAGCGCGGATCGCCGAGGTTCGTTCATGCGTCGAGCTCCACGCCATGGTGCTCGGCTACCTGAAACTCCCCGCGCCCGCCGCGCGGGCCTGAAGGCCGGACTGTCATGTTCTATTACTTCGATTTCCGTACGTGGTTCACGCTGATCCGCCTCGCGGCGCGCGAGTCGAACCCGCGCCAGCGCCGGGGGCTCATGAAGCTCCTGCTGCTGATCGTGCCGCTGCGCGCGGTCGCGCACGCGCTCTTCTTTTTCCTCGACGGGATCCTGTTCCCGGGGCTCTGGCGCGTGAACGTGCGCGCGCCCGTATTCGTCATCGGACACGCGCGCAGCGGCACCACGCTGGCGCATCGCCTGCTGAGCGGTGACGAACGCTTCTCGACGTTCCGCTACTGGGAGCTGATGCTGCCCTCTCTGACGGAGAAGAAACTGGTGCACCTCGTTGCGTGGATCGATCGCACGCTGCTCGGGCGCCGGATCGAGAAGCGCCTCGACGCCTGGGAACAGCGCAAGTTCGGTCCCACGCAGCACATCCACAAGATGGGCCTGAACATACCCGAGGAGGACGACCTGATCCTCCAGCACTCCTGCGCCTCGGGCTTCTGGATGACACAGCTCCCCTACATGGGCGAAATGGACTTTTTCCACGTCGACCAGCGCCCGCCGCGCAGCCGGCAGCGCATGATGCGCTTTTACCGCGAATGCGTGCGCCGCCAGCTCTACCTCAACGGCAGTCATCACATCCACCTGAGCAAGAACCCGACCTGGTGCGGACGCGTGCAGACGCTGATCGAGGTGTTCCCGGACGCGCGCTTCGTGGTGCTGTACCGCAACCCCTACGAGACCATTCCCAGCCTGCTCAAGCTGCTGCACGTGGGATGGAAGCGGCGCGGCACCCTGGAGGAGTCGCACATCCGCGAATCCACGCGCGTGATGGCCGAGCTGAGCTACGAGCACTACCTGCTCCCTCTGCAGGTGCTGGCACGCAACCCGCAGGTCCGGCACGCCGACGTCGACTATCGCGAGCTGACGACGCGTCCGCGCGCGACCATCGCGCAGGTCTACGCGGCGTTGGACATGGAGATGACGCCGCAGATGGACGCATTCCTCGCCGCCGAGGAATCGCGCGCGAGAAAGCACGAGACCGAGCACCGCTACAGCCTCGCGGAGTTCGGGCTCGACGACCGGGAAATCCGCCGCCGCCTGGCGCCGCTGTTCGAGCGTTTCGGCTGGGACCCGGATGGCGCCGTCGATGTCCAACCCGCGCAGAACAGCGATCATGATTGATCGCGAGGCCCCCGATCACCCGCAAACCCGGTGTGCCGCGCCGGAGCTGCGGCGCGGTTCGATGGCGCGCCGCATCGGGTCCGCGCAACCCCGCTATCGCCACCATTGAACAGGAGCATCGCATGGGCACACTGGAAGGAAAGGTTGCAATCGTCACCGGCGCCAGCCGCGGGATCGGCGCCGGCATCGCGCTGCGTTTCGCGGCCGAAGGCGCGAAACTGGTGATCACCGCGCGCTCGCTGGAGCCCGACGGCAAGCTGCCGGGCTCGCTGAACGAAACCGCCGCGCGGATCCGCGCCATGGGTGGCGAGGTGCACTGCGTGAAGGCCGATCTCGCGGATCCCGTCGACCGTGCCCGTATCGTCCCCGAGACGATCGCGCGCTTCGGCGGCGTCGACGTGCTGGTGAACAACGCCGCCTGGGCGCGTTTCAGACCCACCCGGGAGCAGATGCCGAAGCATGCGCACCAGGCCTTCGAGATCAATTACTTCGCGCCGCTCGAGCTGTCGCAGCAGGCCATCCCGAGCATGATCGAGCGCGGCGGTGGCTGGATCCTGAACCTCTCCAGCGCCACGTCCAGGCTGCCTGCCGCGGCTCCCTACGACACGACGGACCGGTACTTCCAGTTCCATGTGCACAGCGGCCCCACGATCTACGGTTCCACCAAGGCGGCGCTGGAGCGCATGTCGGCGGGGTTCGCGGCCGAGCTCGCGGCGAGCGGCATTGCCGTGAACACGCTGGCGCCGGTCGAGGCGGTGGCTAGCGAGGGTGCGCTCGAGAGCGGCACCATCGACGAGGGTGCCCACATGGAGCCGCTCGAGGCGATGGCCGAGGCTGCGCTGCAGTTGTGCTCGCGCCCGCAGGGCGAACTGTCGGGCCGCTGCGTGCTCAGCCTGCCGCTGCTGCGCGAGCTGGGCGTCGTCGTGCGCACCCTGGATGGTGGCGAACCGCTGGCGGGCTTCACGCCCTGATTGAGCCCGCTGGTCGCATCGCAGACGACGGTGCGTTGCGCCAGCCTTTCGAGGGTGTCGCAAAACGCCTTTCGGCCCTGCGCATACGGCGATTTTCGGGTGTAGGAGCGGGCCATGCCCGCGATATCGCATGCATGGCGCGCTTCTACAGCGCATCGCTCCAGATCGCGCAGGGTTTTGCGACACGCTGTTTCGGCGCGCGCCGTTGCGACGGTCAGCGCCCGATCAGCGCCGGCATCACCCGGTCGTGCAACAGCTGCAGCGTCTCCCAGCCGACGGCCGGATCCAGCCCGGCCAGCAGCGGGTGCACGTACAGCTGGCCATGGGGTCCCATGCGTCGTGCCAGTTCGATGCATTGCTCCGGCGTGAGCACCTGGTAAAGACCGGTCGCGCGCAACGCCTCGGCCTGTTCGCAGTGGCCGTAAGGGCCCGCGACCTTGCCTTCGGCGTACCAGCTCGCGTAGCTGTTGGTCTCGTGCAGGGCATGCGGCGCGATGCGCTGCCAGGCGCGCTCCGGATCCTCGCTGACGAAGACGGCCATGGGCCCGAAGACCGGCTCCGGCGCGGCGGGCTTGCCGAGGGCGGCACAGCTCGCCGCATAGCTCGCGTAGAGGCCGGCGGCACCGGGCACGAAGCCGTCACCGAGTTGCGCCGCGCGCCGTGCCGCCAGTGGCGTGGCGCCGCCCAGCAGCAGGCGCGGGCCGCCCGGTCGCCAGGGGCGCGGCGTCACCCGCACGGTCCTGCCCTCGTATTCGAACGGCTCGCCGAGCCAGGCGCGGCGCAGCACGGCGAGCTTGTCCTCCAGCAGCCGTCCGCGTGCGTCCATGGCGTATCCCAGCATCTCGAACTCCGATGGCAGGAATCCCGCGACCAGCACCAGTTCGAGGCGTCCCTCGGCGATGTGATCCAGCACCGCGGCGTCCTCCGCCACCCGCAGCGGATCGTGCAAGGGCAGGATCAGGGCGGAGATGCGCAGGCGCAGGCGCTGCGTGCGGGCGGCCACCGCGGCACCGTAGACCAGGGGCGAGGGCAGGTAGCCGTCGCCGGCGCCGTGGTGCTCCGACAGCATGCACATGTCGAAGCCGTGGGCGTCGGCCCAGGCGGCCATGTCGAGCCCGGTGCGGTAAAGTCCGTCGGCGTCGGTGGCGATAGCCGGCGCGCGCAGATCGAGTCGCAGGATCCATTCCGTCACGGCGCGTGATTCCCGCGTGTGCGTGGGCTCACGCGTTCCACGGCGCAACCATCACCTTGCAGTCGGGCGACGGGCCGCGCAGTTGCTCGAATTTCGCCGGCAGCGCCTCCAGGCTGACGGTGTCGGTGATCATGGCGCGGGGGCGATGGTCCCCGGCGCCCATCACGTCCGCCGCATACTGGAAATCCTGCCTGTCGTAGCACATCGAGAACAGCAGCCGCACCTCCTTCGTGAGCGCGACCTGCGGCACGAAGGTGTCGGGTCCGCTGCTGAAACCCAGCGAGACCACGGTTCCCAGCGGTTTCACGAAATCGATGGCCTCGGCGATCGCACCGGACATGCCCACGGCCTCGAGGACCACGTCGGGGCTGCCCTCCAGCGCATCGCGGATGGCCGATGCCGGGTCGGGGGTGTCGTTGCGCGCGATGAAATGCGTCGCCCCGAGCGCCAGGGCAACCTGGCGGCGACGCGCCGAAGCCGCCATCACCGCGATGCGGCTGGCGCCCAGTCGTTGCGCCCAGAACGCGGCGGCCAGGCCGATCGGACCGGCGCCGGTGACCAGGACCCGCGCCCCCACCGGCATGGCGGACTTGCGCACCGCCTCCAGCCCCACGGCCAGGGGCTCGATCAGGGCGCCTTCCTCGTCGCTGACATCGTCGGGCAGCCGCGCGCAATCGCGCGCGCCGACGCGGGAGTACTCGCTGAAGCCATGGACGATATCGAAGCGTGCCAGGGGACAGTGGTGCGCCCGGCCGGCGAAGCACGCGGGGCACTGGCCGCAGCCGACGTATGGCATCGGGGCGAGCCGGTCGCCGATGGCGATCCGGTCCACGCCGGCACCGAGCGCCACGACCTCGCCGGCGAATTCATGGCCGATGATGCTGTCGGTCGCCAGCTGGATGCCTTCCCCCGAGGTCAGGTGCAGATCGCTGCCGCAGATGCCCGCACGCTTCACCTTGATCAGCACCTCCCCGGCCTGCGGCACCGGCTCGGGACGATTCTCGATGACCAGGACCTGGCCCGCACCGGCGCCCCTGAACACGGCTGCTCTCATTGCCCTTCCTCCCTGCTGGTCGCGCTCATCGCTCGAAGAGATCGTGCCGACGCATGTAGTCGGCAAAACGCTCGTGGATCATCGCCTCGCCGAGGCCGAAGCGTTGCGCGTCGTACTCGTGCCTGCCGTGCTTGTGCTGGGGATTGTCGGCAATCCACGCCTGCATCCGCGACGCGGTCCCGGGGCTCAGTTCGAGCCCGAAACGCTGGTAGACGGAGCGCACCACCGCCATCGGATCGCGCCGGAAATCGGCAAAGCGCACATCCAGGAAACGATCGGGACGGGACTCGCGCACGCGCTGCGCGCGCTCGGCCGACCACGCCCAGAGCTCGAGCTCGCGCGGACCGATGACGGACGGGTCGGTTTCGCGCGCCTGGTAGAAGCAGCGTACCGGCCAGATCAGGGCGCACACCGAGGGGATGCACCGGGCCGGGTCGCGATGCGTCTGGATGATGCACGCGTCGGGGAACACCGCCAGCAGGGCCTCGAGATGGGTCAGGTGGCCCGGGTTCTTCAGCAGCCAGCGCTGGCCAGGCGCGTCGGCTCCGATCAGCCGCAGGTTGTCGGCGTAGCGGCGATAGCTCGGCGTCTCGTCCTGCTCGCGCCACCAGCGGTCGTAGCGCGGCAGCCCGAAGCCCGTGGACGGATAGTGGCTGACGAAGCTCTGTGCCAGCAGGTTCAGGCACTCGTCGACCTCGTCGGCATTGACCTCGTGGGAAACCCGCAGCGCCGGCACCGCGTCGAGGAAACCCTCCTGGTTGCGGACCGCGGCACGGAACAGCGGGTTGTCGCTCCACGTGTCCCGGGGCGGCCTGGGCATGGGATTGCCGAGCAGCCACTGTTCCAGTCCCTGGAACTGCGGGTCCATCGACAGCAGCTTGTGCAGGGCCGTGGTGCCGGTGCGCGGGATGCCGGTCACGACCAGCGGCGCGCGCACCGGCTGGCCGAGACAGTCGGGACGCTGCTTCCAGCCCCGTTCGGAATGGGCGCGACTGACCAGCAGGCTGAGGATCGGGCCGCTGAGCTGCCGGACGTTGCCGGCGCTCACGGGTATGTCGGCGCGGATGGCGTCGACAAGGGCCGCGAGCCCGGTTTCGAAGCCGGTACCGAAATCGTGCAGGCCGCAGGCGGCGGCAGCCTGTTCCAGCAACTGCTCGACGCCGGGAAAGAGCATCCGTGTCATGTCACGGTCCTCACCAGCGGCGTCGCAGCTGCGCGCCGATGCGCCGCGTCCGCAGCTGCTGCGCGCGCTGCGCGGCGCTCACCGCGGGCGTGTCCGGCGGCAGGTGGCGGCGCAGTTCCGCGACGGGCACGGTCTTCAGCGTCGGGATCGGCAGGCGGTCGGCCTGGTACCAGCGGCCGATGATCATGCCCTGCAGCGTGCCCACCGGATCGAGCCAGTTCGGCACGCCGGGATCCTCCAGGCTGATCACGGCACGGAAGCGGCCGTCGCTGTCGAGCGCGGCCTGGTGCCCGTTCAGGCTGCTCTGGCGATAGATGAACTCCACCGCGTTCCAGAGCTCGTCGTTCAGCTGCACGTTCCAGTAACTGTGCCGCGCGGGCAACTCGGTCTCCAGGATCAGCGCCTCGTCCGGTGCCAGGCGGAAGATGCCCTGCCAGTAGGCCTGCGCCGGCACGGCGCCGCCGAAGTCGGCCAGCTCGATCCGGTTCACCATGCCGCGCTGCAGCACGGCGTTCTGGTAATCGAGCCACTTTCGCGACAGGCGCTGCGTGAAACCGGCCAGTATCTCGCGCATCCTGCGATCGATCTCGGCGCTGGCGAGCCGCGGCTTGAGCAGCGGCGCGCCGATGCGCTCGATGGCCAGGCTCGCTTCCCGCTCCGCGCCCCAGTCGTAGGCGCGGTTGCGCACCATGATGAATTGCGCATCCGGATGCAGGTGAAGCCAGTTGCCGGTGTGGCCCGCGGGTCGCTCGGCGCTGAAGATCACGTCCAGCTCGCCGTCGGGTCCCAGTTCGATCTCGTCGGCATCGAAGTAGCCGAAGTTGCGCCCGGGCGCCTCCGTCATGCCCATCATGTTGGCGCCGGTCGAGAACGTCAGCAGCCGCACCGTGCCCCGGTTCCCCACCACGCGATAGACCCCGTCGCCGCGCACGGGCGCGAGCTGGTAGGTGTCGTCGGGGTTGGGCTGGAGCAGGTAGACTGAGTTCAGGAATGGCGCCCAGTCGGGGTGGTCGGCGTCGGACTGGAAGTAGAGGAAATACCCCAGCGAGAGGTTCATCAGAAACTGCCGGTAGAGCTC
>JAGPES010000102.1:0-4253 GCA_018057015.1 Pseudomonadales bacterium
GTCTATAGCAATTCAAGCACTTACACTGGCCCATTGACCCCGCGTCCCCACGCCGCTAGAATATAGTCTTAACAATTCGCTAACAATTAAGGGACTAAATTATGCAGCACCTGCGTAAACTCAGGCGTCTACACTTTAACCACGCCAAAGCGGCCGCCCAACTGGCCCACGTCCAAGCCCTCGCGGCCACCCTGCCCGAGCCGCCCGACCTGTCCGTTTTAGTCGCCGCCGAAGCCCACGCCCGCGCCGCCTATGGCGCGCACGCGGCGCTGAACCCGGCGCTTGCGGCGGAGTACGCCGACCGCGTAGACCTCGCCGACACCCTCACCGCCCTGCAACGCGCGACCCGCGCGCTGGACGCCCTGAGCCATCGGCCCCCGGCTGATCCCGGCGAGCCCCCGGCCGACGACACCACGCCGGCGCTGATCCACGCGGCGGGCGCCCTAGACGCGGAACACCGCGCGGCCGTCGCGGAGCCGGAGCCCAATTGGCACGCGATCCACCAGATCGAGACCCGCGCGGCCGTGCTGCGCGACCGCATCCACGTAGCCGAGCGCCAGCACGAGGCGCGCATGGCCCGGCACGCGGCCGCTGTGACCGCACGCAAGCGGCACGCGGCCGAAGTCCAGATGATGCAGACCGACATCAACCGGCTGCGCGCCTACGCCGACACCCTGCGCCAGCGCCTGCTGGCCGCCGTCGCGGCCCCGCTGCGCGAGCCCCGGCGCACTTACCGCGCGCCAGCGCCCGCCGACCTGACCACGGCGATTCGCGCCCGGTACGAATACGACCCGGCCACCGACACCCTGCGGCGCAAGCCGGCCGGCACCGTTGTGCGTGCGCCGCAGTCCCTGAAGATCGACGGGCACCGCATCCCGCGCGCGGCCATCGTCGCGGCACTGTTCGACCCTGCGTCCCTTGCCTAATCCCGGAGACCTCATGGCCCGCATCACCGCCCTGTCACCTGAAGACGTGCAGCACCTGCAAGCGGCGCTGCGCATCGCCATCCGCACCGAGCGCACGGCCCTGCACCACGAGCGGCCGCACCTGCCCCGAGGCGCGATTAACGCCATCGAGCGGCGCATCCGCGCGTTCGAGCGACTAGCCGACGGCTTGTCGCCATCGCTGCCGCCCGAGTTGCCCGTGGAGCCCGGCCAATGACCCCGCACCCGGACATGATCGAGGACACCGCGCCGCGTCCACGTCGCGCCCTGCGCACGCGCAAGCCCGCACCCGCGGCGCTGCCCGGCGAGCCGGCGAAGAACCCGCCGCGCCCGATACTGGGCAAGCGCACGCTGCGCGGGCTGCGCCGGCTGCTGGCCGGCATCGCCCCGGGCGCATACCTGCACGACCCGGAGCTGACCGCGGCCGTGCGTTACCTGAGCGCCTACATCCGCTGGCACGAGCACCCCGGCGTGACCGCGAAGCGCAAGGCCCGCGGCCAAGCCATCAAGGCGCACGGCGCCCGGGCCAAAACCCCGGAAACCTAAACTGTACAATCATTCAGCTTGCATTAAGGTTGGCCCTTGTACACTTTACCGATCGAGCCGCCAGAGCGCACCCGGCCCGAGGCACCACCCCGCGCATACTTCACCGGAGGCACCATGCACAAGATCGACATCCAACCGAACGAGGCCGGCACGTTTGACGTGCTAGTGAATGGCGAGCACTACGGCCGCTATCCGACCAAGCCCGAGACCATCGCCGCCGCGCGCGAAGCGACCAACGGACAAACCAACGTCACCATTCGCGACTTCACCGCCATAGGCGAAGGCCGCACGACCGCGGGCGTTCCGTTCGCCATCGTTCCCCGTCGGGAGCCGCAGGTATGAACCACGACCGCCGCGCCCGATACTGGGCAAGCGCACGCTGCGCTGGGCAGAGCAACGGCGGAGCGACGCCGACGGCATGACCGAACGCTTCGCCGAACTGCTTGGCGCCGCGAGTGACCCGCTGGTGACCGCATCCGCAACCGATAGCAACGGGCCCGCGGCCAAGCCATCAAGGCGCACGGCGCCCGGGCCAAAACCCCGGAAACCTAAACTGTACAATCATTCAGCTTGCATTAAGGTTAGCCCTTGTACAGTTTACCCATCAGGCCTAGAGCGCACCGCCCGATGCGATCCACCCCGCGCATACTTCACCGGAGCCCAAGATGGACAACCTCACGAAACAACTGGCCGATGCGCTGCGGAAGGCACAAGGTGCGCTTGACTCCTGCGCGCCGCTGCGGTCACTTCAGGCGGAGGCGCTTGCGGACGTGGACGAAGCCCTCGCCGCTTACGACGACACCCGGATCACCCCAAGCGCATCCGCGGTGACGCATACGGCGGAACCGTGGACCGCTCGCGGGCAAGCCGTGCATGCAGGCGATACCTGCATCCGCCCGCAAATGGTGTGGGGCAGCGGCGCGGACTGCGAGGCGTCCGGCAGGGTTCACACCGCCAACGCCCGCCGCATCGTCGCGTGCGTCAACGCTTGCGCGCGTATCCCCACGGAACTGCTAGAGCACGGCTACCTGTCCGCTGCTGTGGGCGAGGCAATGGACGACCTGAACATGCTGGCGAGTTACCCGAATCGCCCGAACCGGCAGGACGTGGCGCTCAACGGCTGGAATGTGCTCAACGGGCTCATGCTTTTCTGACTCTGACACCTTTCCCATGGGGCTGGCCGGGAGGCGCAACGGGCTTTCTATCCCAACCTGCTGGGGTTCGACTCCCCATGGCTCCATCAATTTTGCCCACAACTCAAGGAATCACCGTGGACCGCATCAGCATCGAAGAAATCACCACCCGGGTGGACGAACTGCGCAGCGAGCGCGACGACCTGCAAAGCACGCTCGAAGAGGCGCGCGAAGAGGCCAACCAGAACGAAGACGCAGACAGCGCCGAAGATCTGGACACGGCCGTTACCGACGCGCAAGACGCACTCGACGATTGGGACGGCGCCGAAGAACTCGCCGAACTGGAGGCGCTGCTCGAAGAGATCGGCGGCTATGGCGGAGATCACAAGTGGGAGGGCGACTGGTATCCGGCCGAACTGATCGCGGACGACGACTTCGCCGAATACGCCGAAGAGCTGGCGGGCGACATTTACAACATCCCCGACACGTGGCCGCATCGCTGCATCGACTGGAAACAGGCCGCAGACGAACTGCGGCAGGACTATACGTCCGTCACGTTCCGCGGTACCGACTATCTTTACCGGAGCTAACAGCCATGAACCGCACCCAACTCGCTAAGGCATTCGCCGCGCAGTCCCTGCCCCGCGCCCGCGCGTCCTCCCTGTACTTCGAGGGCAAGGTCGCGTTTTCCTACGGCGAGCATTTCCCGCTCGCCGTCATCACCGGGCACAAGGCCGCGACCGTGAACGTGGCCAAGTATTCGAGCACCACGAGCCGGCATCAGAGCACCATGCGTCACGCGCTGGCGGCCGAAGGTTTCACGATCACCGAAGTCTACACCGATGCCATGCGGGAACTGCGCATCAAGGCTGGCCGCAATGGCTAAGCCCAAAGCCGAGCTGCGCCTTGCCTGCTACACCACCGGCATCAAGCCCACGGGCTACACCGTGCACGTGGCAATGCCGAACCCGGGGATCACGGGCAAGATTTACGTCGCACGGGCGCGAGACGCTTTTACATTGCAGCGCGCGATCCGCGCCGCCATCGCCGGGAGCAAGTGACCATGACCAAAGCCACGCCCAAGCGGTACGCCACCGAAGCGGATGCGGCCGTTGCACGCTTCCACGATTGCATGCACCGCGCGAAGGCCAACGCCGCCGAGGCGCTGGCCCTGATCGAAGAAGCCACCACCATCCTGCGCGGCCCGCACGGCGCTGCAATCAAAGGGAGCAAGTGACCATGTACCGCCTGAAAATCGAACACGACCAAGATGCGCAGAACCCGCGCACCGATTGCGACCATGCGGACGTTATGTATTGCGAGCATCGCCGCTATGACTTGGGCGACAAGGATGCGGAACACCCGTACAACGAAGTCGCCTACGTCATGCTGCAACACCCGGGCACGATCCTTGCCTACGTGCTCGACGATAGCGACACCGCCGACGGCACGAACCTGATTCTGGACGACGTGCTCGCCATGTGCGAAGAGCACGCGGAAGAGGCTGCCGACCATGCCGACGACAACCCGGAGTCGCAACAGGCGGCCGAAGATGCCGCACGCGCCGAGCTGGCCGTGCGCTACCTGTCCGCCGCCAAGTGGGAAACCGAGCGCCGCCTGCGCCCGGACA
>JAGPES010000102.1:4353-9134 GCA_018057015.1 Pseudomonadales bacterium
GCTGCCGACCATGCCGACGACAACCCGGAGTCGCAACAGGCGGCCGAAGATGCCGCACGCGCCGAGCTGGCCGTGCGCTACCTGTCCGCCGCCAAGTGGGAAACCGAGCGCCGCCTGCGCCCGGACATCGCGATGATCCGGCCGCTGAGCCTGTACGACCATTCCGGCATCACGATTAGCGCGGGCGCGCCTTCCTGCCCGTGGGACAGCGGCTATGTCGGCTGGCAGTACGTGACCGAAGAATCACTCCGAGCTGAGTGGGACGGCGACCGCGACCGCGCGCTGGCCTACATGGACGCCACGTTGAAGACCTACGACGATTACATCACCGGCAACGTCCACGGGTTCACGCTGGAAAAGGGCACGCTTTATACCGAAGAGCGCACCTATGCCGACGGCACCAGTGTGACGATGGGCGAAGCTATCGAATGGGAACACGAGGATTCGTGCTGGGGGTTCATCGGCGACTGGTACGGCAAAGATGATCCGACCGGCATGCGCGAGCACCTGCCGCGCGAAGCCCGGGAACTGTTCGATTCGATGGATTGGAGCGACGAGGGCGAATGGCGCTACTCGGAAGACGTGCCGGAGGAATTGCGCGAATGAGCACTTACGTGACCGACCCGGCCACCTTGCGCGCGCTGGCCGCTGCCGGCCTGATTATCTACCCCGTGCACCCCGGCGCTTCCTACGTTGACAGTGCCCGCCATGGTACGACCTTTGAGCATGCTGGCGAGCGCTATCGCCTGCGCTATATCGACGGCTGCTTTTATCCCTACGTTGTAAAGGAGCCGACATGCGAGCCCGTGGCGAAGATCAATTGGGAGCTGGCGCGATGATTTACCTGCGACGCGAACCGGCGCGTGATAACACGGTCAACAAGACGGACATCGTGGCCTACGACTCGCCGACAACGGCGCGAGCCATCGCACGCTGGCCGTGGCACCTGAGCAACAGACCGCACCGCGGTGTGAAACAGGTGACGGTTAATAACACTCGACACCCGGTTGTTTGGCTTGACTACAAAGGAGCGCCACAATGAACCCGACCTATCACTCCGAAGCCCGAGGCCTTGCGTTCAACGTCAGGTGCCCCCTGCTGCGCGACATGCGCGGCACCGCCTACGAGCGCGCCCACGCCTACGAGCGCGCCCAACAACTCTGGTGGGCCGACGCGAAGCGCGCAGCTATCTACCATGGGTTCGACGACATCGGCGCATGCGGGCGCAGCGGAGGCTGGGCATTCCCGATCCCGGCCGTTGACCCGAGCGACGCGCGCACCGACCCGGACGGCTTCGCCGAGACCTTGGCCCGCGTGGAAGCGCTGGGCGACGACATCGCCGAGATGATGCGCGAAGTGGACGAACGGTTCACCGCTGCACTGGACGAAGTGGTGGCCGAAGACTTCGCCGAAGGCGAGCGCCTGAGCGTGTGCGAAGCGCGACTGGCCGAACGCATGCGCACCGAGCGCACCCTGCTCGCGGCCGTGCGCGAGTACGTGCGCGCCGGGCACGACGTGCCTACCTATCGCGCTATCGAAGCGGCGCTGATCGCATACGACGAGGCCCGGGCATGAGCATGCCGCTGCTGCACACCACGCTGGCAACCGCACTGCGCAAACTGCTCGCTGACCCGAGCAAGCGGGCGCAAGCGGAAAAAGCCCTGCGGGTTTACAACGCCAGCGACATGGCGCAAAAGGCTTCGGCCCGGAGGCGCAAGGCGAGCGAGCCCCATGGACACGGCGAGCGCCCGATCATGATCGAAGACCAGCGCTTCGCGTCGATCCACCGGGCATTCAAGTGTGCGCAGGCCGCAGGCTACGACGGATCGGAAGCGACCTTTGCGCAGCGCACTCGCAAGCCGGGGCTGACATGGGCTGACGCCATCAAGCCCGTCGATCCCGCACGACAAGCGAGGCGACGCAAGATCGCGGAAGAAAAGCGCGAACAACTGCAACGTGAACTGAGGGGAGAAAAATGACCACGCCCATTGTCCTGCACCGCCCCGAGGGTGCGCGCGACGTGTTCCTGCACACGTTCGACGGCAACGTGCGCGATGCCCGCGCCTTCGCCGCACGCGCCGACGGCAACACGCATTTCATGCAACTCAACGACCCTATTGCCATGAGCGACGTGTCCGTGGTCGTCGCCACCGTGGCCAACATGATGCGGAGCGCACCGAAGCCATGAGCACGCAACTTGCCGACGCCCTGCGCCGACTGCTGAATGCCACGTTCCATATGACGGACACCAGCATCAAGACCGGCAACGCTTTCCCCGATGCGCATCGCGCAGCACGCGAAGTGCTGAAGGCCTACGACGCCAGCGACGAAGCCCGGCACGCCCGTGCCCAAGGCTACCTTGCCGATGTCGCCAAGCGGATCGAGTCGCTGGCCGACGAGATCGAAGGCGAGATTGTGGAGAACGGCGACTTCGCTGGCTACCACGACCCCATGAAGGCATGCGTTGCCAACCTGCGCAATGCCACCGACCAACTGGACACCCTGCCATGAGCCTGAAAGACGACCCCAAACCGACCAACATCGCCCGCGTGCTCGACTTCCCGGGTTTCTACGACTCCATCCTGACCATGGCACTCGACGATGCCGAGCGCATGGAAGCGGAGAACCTGCACGAGAACCACCCGGAGCTAGACGCCGAGCTGATCGCCGCGCGCATGTACGACCACAGCGATTACGGCAAGGGCTTCGACGCCATCACCCGGGCGAGCGTGGACTGGCTGAACCACGTGCTCGAAGACACCGGCATCGAGCTGGCCTACGATTCCATGGAATCGCCGCGCGAGTACAACTTCACCACCGACGCCCTGTACGTGGCAGTCAACGACCCGAAGCTGCTGCTGCTGCGCACCCGGCCGTCGAACCTCGATGCCGTCATCAAGGAGCACTTCACCAGCGGCCCCGGGTTCCACAGTTTCTACTCCAATGACCCGGACGCATGGCGCGAGAAGCCGCTCGACGAATGGGATCACAATGAGCTGGGCGCACTGCTCACTGCTTGCCTGCGGCAAGTGGCCGAAGACAAAGACCTCGACCAAGACAGCATGCTCGAATACATGCAAGAGGATTTCTATTCGGCCGTGTCCGATCAAGTGGACTGGGATGCACTGCACGCCGCACTGGGGATCAAGGAATGAAATACACCTTCACCCTCGAACTCGAAGTGGACGACGAGGACGAGCTGCGCGAAGCCGCACGTGCACACCCGGACGCCGAAGGGCTTGACCTCGACGACGTTGCCACCTGTATCCAAGTCCTGCTCGATCCGGGCACACTACCGGGCTGCTCAATCGAAGGCTCGTACTGTGAATAAGAAAGCCCGCACACCACCGCCGCCCCGCAAGCCCGCGAAGAGCCACCCGTGGAAGGCCGAGCAAGGCCCGAAGTCCGACGGCCAACGCACCGTCGCCTACCGTGACCGCATGGGAATCAGAGGATAAATCCAAGCATGAAACTCTACGACGCCATCGCTGCAATGGAATCGCGCCGGCCGATCAACCACAAGAAGCACGTCACCCTTGACGACTTCCTGCTGCAAGAGGCCGAGCGCGGCGACAAGGTAGCTCGCAAGCTGCTCGACGCCGAAGAGCTGTTCCTGCCCGAGACCGAGCGCACGCTGCGCCAGCTGCGCCACCCGAAGTGGCAGCTGATCCAGTTCGACCTCCCGCCCGGCATCACCGGCATCATCACCGACGGCACCGACACGTGGCAGACGGATAGCTCGGCACCCTTCGAGCTGAGCGCCGTGTACTTCAGGAGCGCGTCGTGAGCGGGCCGATGGTGAGCGTGCCTGTTGAGCCGACGGAGGCGATGTTGAAGGCCGCGCACGCCGCGATCCTTTCCGACATTCCGCCAGACGGCGAGAGTCATTACGGGCCGACCATCTCAACGCACGCAATCTATCGCGCGTATTGGGCCGCCATGATCGCCGCCGCCCCGCCTGCTGAGTCCCAGCCGCAGGGGATGGAGGTTGCGGGGTTTCGCTATCGGATAGCGCCTAGCGATGAATGTCGTAGCCGACCGTGGGCTGGGGCTGGAATCGTGGCGGAATGGGGAAAGCCAGCACCCCCCGATAACAGCACGATCCAGTACCAAACCCTGTACGCCCCCGCTGTCCAGATTGCAGCGCCCGGTGACCCGTGGCCGACGACTGAGGCCGACGAAGCGGCAATGGCGCTGGCCGCCGAGGACATGGGCAATCCTGCATGGTGGCGCGGCCATGACGAGGCTTGCACGATCCTGTGCCAGAAGGTCAACGCGATTCTCGACGGCAAGGACACTGGCCGAGGCGTGGCTAACGACCCGTGGGAGTCCACACGCCGCCGCTTGCTTGCACTGGTTGCAGCGCCCGGTGATGTTGAGCGGCGGGCGACTCCGAGCGAGGAGTTGTGCAAACAGATTGATTCGACTATTGCCCACTTCGCCACTCCGCTGGTTGACGATGATGGCGACACGCTTCAACTGCTTGACCTTATTGCACACGCTCTGGGCGATGAAACCATCGGCCGCGCGCAAGAACTGATTGGCGAACTTTCTTACGAAATCGCAGCCCTGCGGTCACAGGGGCAGGCGGATGCGGTGGAGTTGCGTGGCGTCCGAGACACGCTGATCGTCGCCGCCAATAATCCGGTGAGCCACGGCGGGATTGGCGGGCTGCGCGAACTAATGCTGACGCAAGCGCACCGCATTACCGCCGCCCTCGCGCAGCAGGCCAACACCGCACCCCTTGCACCCTCCGACTAACCCACCTATAGTGTGTGTAC
>JAGPES010000103.1 GCA_018057015.1 Pseudomonadales bacterium
CTCCAGCGCCAGTTCCGCGTCCATCAGCACCACGAACTGTGCCGACTCGGCGATCGTGAAGCCGCAGTTGTCGGCGAAGGGGCGACAGGCGCGGGTGTGGTCCGGCGCCACCCCGGGCGGCAGACCGTCGAGCGCGCGCAGTCCGTCGTCGGTGGCGAGCGCGCCCATCGCGGCATAGCCCTCGATCACTTCCGGCGTGACCGGCGCCTCGGCATTGCCCACCATCACCACGCGTGCACGCCCCGAGCGGATGTCGCTGACGCCGTGCGAGAGGTTGTACAGGAACGAGGCGCAGGCGCCCATGCTGGTGCCGGTGTTCCCCAGGCTGCCGAGGATGTAGGCGTTGATGAAGTCGGCGGGCATCTCGGCGAAGCCGAAGGGGCACTGCTTGGAGGTCACGCGCCTGCCCATCAGGCGCGAGGCCATCATGCCGCCGTTGCCGTGCGCGTCGAGCTGGCTCATGCCGCTGCCGGCATAGACGCTGATCTGGTCGGGACGCACGCGCGCGCGGATGACATCCCAGTCGATGCCGAGCGAGTGCAGCGCGTCGGAGGCGCCGTAGACGGTCATCTGCAGCCCGCGCGGATGGCTGCGTGCCGGGTAGAGGGCGCGGGGATCGAAGCCGCCCGGCAGCTGCCCGGCGGCATTGACCTCGGAGCGGCGCACCGCGGGCACCAGCACCTCGGTCGATCCCTCGATCAGCACCTCGGCCGTGCGGCCCTCGGTGGCCAGCAGGCGCCATCCCGGCGGCAGCGGATCGGGCAGCTGCGCGGCGCCGATGCGCACACGCGTGCCGCCGTCGGCCGGTGACCAGGTCATGCGGCGGTGCCAGGGAATGCTGTCGCTGTCGAAGTGCCCGGCGTCGATGCGCCGCACCAGCGTGTTCGCGCGCATGTGCGCGCGCGCCGCGTCGCTGCCGCTGTCGGGCACGTGCATCAGCGTGCCGAGGCTCCGCCACGTGGCGTCGGCCACCGGCGCGGGCAGCGCATCGATCACCAGGCGGCGGAACCCGTGGTGGGCGGAGCTGCGGCCGGCGGGTGAGATACCTCCGAAGCCGGCGATGACGGGAAGTCGGGACATGGAGCGTGTTCCTTGCAACTGGTGGCTGCGCCAGCCGCGGCCCGCGCGGTGCGCAACGGATCGACTCCAGTCTATGGGCACGGCACCGAGGCGGCTTGTAAATTCCGGTCATCGCCTTTAACTTTCCGGCCAGCCAATCCGGGAATTTTTCCTCCGCCGATGATCAGGGTCGTCGTGCTCGCCATCGAAGGCGCACTGGCCTCCAGCCTGGTGCTGCCGATCGAGATGCTGCGCGCCGCCGCGCAGCACGCCCGCGCTCACTCGCGCGAGGCCCCGGGCCTGGCGATCCACGTGGCGGCCGAGCAGCCCGAGGTGCTCACGATGTCGGGGGTGATAGGCCTGCACGCGGACCTCGCGGCCGATGCGGTGCGGGAGGCGGAGCTGATCATCGTGCCCTCGCTGTGGCGCGCGCCGGCAGCGACGGTCGAGCGGCACCCGCGCATCGGGCGGGCCCTGCGCCGCGCCGCGCGCAGCGGCACGCGCGTGTGCAGCGTGGGCACCGGCAGCTATTTTCCCGCGGCGGCGGGACTGCTCGACGGCCGACAGGCCACGACGCACTGGTCTTTCTTCGACGATTTCGCGCGGCGCTTTCCGGCCGTGCAGTTGCAGCGGCGCCACCTGGTCACGCGCTCGGGCAACTTCTATTGCGCGGCCAGCGTGAACTCGGCCGCCGACCTGACGCTGCACTTCATCGGGGAGTTCTTCGGCGCGGCGGCCGCGCGCCAGGTCGAGGGCCAGTTCTCGCCGGAAATCCGCCGGCCCTTCGGTTCGCACGGGCTCGGGGAGGCGGAATCCGGCGCGCACCCCGACGAGGCGATCCGCATGGCGCAGGACTGGCTGCTCGCCAACCCCGGCGCGAAGCTGCGCGTACCCGAACTCGCCGCGCGCTGCGGCCTGGGCACCCGCACCTTCAACCGGCGCTTTCGCGCCGCCGTCGGCACCACGCCGCTCGCTTTCCTGCGCGAGGTCCGCCTCGACCTGGCGCGCGACCTGCTGCGCCAGAGCAACCTGGGCATCGGCGAGATCGCGCACCGCTGCGGCTACCCGGATCCGAGCCACTTCAGCCGCGCCTTCTCGGGCGCCACCGGCAGCAGCCCGCAGGAGTACCGCAGCCGCGCCCGCGGCAAGCTGTTCCAGGGCGGCCGGCCCGGCGCGCCCTGAGGGTCATTTCGCCGGTGAATGACCACCATTCTTGTTTGCATCTCCACGATATGGCCAAATGCCCGCCCGGACTCGATTGAACCCGTTTTGAACCGCGCGACCGCGCAGGCTTACAGGAGACAGGCGATGGATGACTCGACGGTGGTGATTGCGGGCGCTGCACGAACCGCGATGGGCGGCATGAACGGCGCACTGTCCGGCATGTCGGGCGTGCAGCTGGGCGCCGAGGCGATTCGCGCCGCGCTGGCGCGCAGCGGCGTCGCGCCCGAGGCGATCGACGAGGTCATCATGGGCTGCGTGCTGCCCGCCGGACTCAAGCAGGGCCCCGCGCGCCAGGCCGCGATCGCCGCCGGCATTCCCGAGAGTGCCGGCGCCACCACGATCAACAAGCTCTGCGGCTCCGGCATGCAGGCGGTGATCTTCGCACACGACCAGCTCAAGGTCGGCACCAACAACATCATGGTCGCCGGCGGCATGGAAAGCATGAGCAACGCGCCGCACATGCTGCTGGGCGCGCGCCAGGGCATCCGCCTGGGTCACGCGGAGCTCAGGGACCACATGTTCCACGACGGCCTCGAGGATGCCTACACGGGCCGCGCCATGGGCTCCTTCGCGCAGGAGACCGCCAACGAGCGCGGCATCACGCGCGAGCAGATGGACGCGTTCGCGATCCAGTCGCTGACGCGCGCCAGGAACGCGATCGAAAAAGGCCTGCTCAAGGACGAGATCGTCCCGGTCACGGTCAAGGGGCGCAAGGGCGACACCGTGGTTGACACCGACGAGCAGCCACTCTCGGCGAAGCCCGACAAGATCCCGCAACTCAAGGCCGCCTTCGCCAGGGACGGCACGATCACCGCGGCGAACTCGAGCTCCATTTCCGACGGCGGCTCCGCGCTGGTGCTGACCACAGCGGCGCAAGCCGCCAGGCTCGGCCTGAAGCCGATGGCGCGCATCGTCGCCCACAGCCGTCATTCGCACGAGCCGAACCTGTTCACGACCGCCCCCGTCTTCGCGATGCAGAAGCTGTTCGCCAGGACCGGCTGGAGCGCCAGCGACGTGGACCTGTTCGAGATCAACGAGGCCTTCGCGATGGTCACGATGATGGCGATCCGCGACCTCGGCCTCGACGAGGCGAAGGTCAACGTGCACGGCGGCGCCTGCGCCATGGGCCACCCGATCGGCTCCAGCGGCAGCCGCATCATGGTGAGCCTGATGTACGCGTTGAAGCACTACGGCAAGCAGCGCGGCGTGGCCAGCCTGTGCATCGGCGGCGGCGAGGCCACGGCGGTCGCGATCGAGATGCTCTGAACCCTGCCCTGCGGGCATGAAAACTGACCCAAATCATGCGCGTCGCCATTCATGGCGACAGCAGCATGCGGGAAGGCACAAGTCGGCATTCATCCGCCCCTGCAGCCGCTACAATGCGCGCCATCGAGAACAACCCCCGGGGGCAGGACGACGATGGCGACGGGCGACGGCTGGGATCACGTGGTGGACGTGCTGGTGGTGGGATCGGGCAACGGCGGCATGACCGCCGCGCTCTGCGCCCACGAGATGGGCGCGGGCGAGGTGCTGCTGATCGAGAAGCACGACAAGTACGGCGGCAGCAGCGCGGTCTCGGGCGGGGGCGTCTGGGTGCCGGGCAACCGCTACGCGCGCGCCGCCGGCGCCGAGGACTCGCGCGAGGACGCGCTGCGCTACCTCGAGGCGACGGTGCCAGCGGAGATGGTGCCGCGCGAGATGCTGGAAACCTACGTCGACAACGCCCCGCGCATGATCGACTTCCTGCACGAGCGCACGCGCGTGCGCTACCTGACGCTGCCGCAGTACCCGGACTACTACACCACGCTGCCCGGGGCCCGCAGCGGGCATCGCTCGATGGAGCCCGAGCCGCTGATGAAGTCCGAGCTCGGCGACGAGGCCGCCAACCTCGTCGACACCCACCACATGATGTGGATGTTCGGCCGGTTCGCGATCACGCAGGGCGAGGCGCACGACTTCACCGCGCAGCTGCCGGGCTGGTGGATGCGCGCCACCATGCTGATGCTCAGGGCGGTGCGCGACCTGCCGTGGCTGCTGAAGTGGGGCCGCTCGCGGCGCATCGCCTGCGGTTGCGCCGGCGTGGCGCGGCTGCGCCTCTCGATGCTCGAGCGCAACATGCCGTTGTGGTTGCGCACGCAGCTGATCGAGCTGCTCACCGACGCCGACGGGCGGATCAGCGGCGCCGTGGTGCAGCGCGAGGGCAAGCGACTGCGCATCGGCGCGCGCAAGGGCGTGGTGCTCGCCGCCGGCGGCTTCGAGCACAACCAGCAGATGCGCGAGCAGTACCTGCCCCGGCCCACCGACGAGCGCTGGAGCGGCGGCATCCGCACCAACACCGGGGACGCGATCCGCGAGGGTTTGCGCCTCGGGGCGGCGACGCGCGAGATGAACGGTGCCTGGTGGTGCTCCACGATCTCGGTGCCGGACGAGCCGGCCCCGCGCATGAGCATCATGGAGAAGTCGTACCCGGGCTCCTGCGTGGTCAATGCCGCCGGCAGGCGCTTCACCAACGAATCGCAGAACTACATGGCCTACCAGAAGGCGCTGTTCGCCGCGCACAGCGCCGAGAACCCCTGCGTGCCCAGCTACCACGTCTTCGACGCGCGCTTTCGCCGCACCTACATCGTGGGGCCCCTCTACACCAGCCGCATGCGCCCGGACTGGGCGCTGCCCAAACGCTGGTTCGAGGCGGGCTTCGTGCACAAGGCCGATACCATCGCGGAGCTCGCGCGCAAGGCCGGCATCGACCGGGCCGGGCTCGAGGAGACCATCCGGCGCATGAACGAGTTCGCGCGCACCGGCAAGGATCCGGACTTCCAGCGCGGCGACGCCGACTACGACCGTTACTACGGCGATCCGCGCGTGACACCCAACCCCTGCCTCGCGCCGATCGACGAGGCGCCCTTCTACGCCATGCCGATCGATCCGGGCGACTTCGGCACCCACGGCGGCCTGGCCACGAACCCCCACGCGCAGGTGCTGCGCGAGGACGGCACCGCGGTGGCGGGCCTCTACGCGGTGGGCAACTGCAGCGCCCCGGTGCTGCCCACCTACCCGGGCCCGGGCTCCACGCTGGGCCCGGCGATGACGTTCGCCTACCAGGCCGCCAAGCACATCACCGGTTACCGCGATACCTAGGCCGGCTTTCATGCCGACCGCTGCCTGGCCGGATGCTGCTGTCGCCACTCGATGTGGGTCGGCATTCATGCCGACTGGTGCCTGGCCGGATGCTGCTGACACCACTCGATGTGGGTCGGCATTCATGCCGACGGGTGCCTGGCCGGATGCTGCTGACACCACTCGATGTGGGTCGGCATTCATGCCGACGGGTGCCTGCCCGGATGCTGCTGTCGCCATGAATGGCGACCCACAGTCATGACAGAACTGCTGCACCGGCTGGCGCTGTCGGCACCGTTGTTCCTGCTGCTGCTGGCGGGCTGGGCGCTGGTGCGCCTCGGGCGCTGGGACGACGCCGTCGGCGATGCACTGGTGCGCGTGGTGTTCACGGCCGCGCTGCCGGCAATGCTGTTTCGCCTGATGAGCGACCAGGCGGCGCTGCCGCCGGTGGACGCGCGGCTGCTGATCGCCTTCTTCGGCGGCTGCCTCGTGGTGTTCGTCATCGGTCGCCTCGTCGCCTGGAAGCTGTTCGCGCTCGACGGCGTGTCACAGTCGGTGTTCGCGCTGGGTGGCGTGTTCTCGAACAACGTGATGCTGGGATTGCCGTTCGCGCGCGTGCTGCTGGGCGAAGCCGCGGTGCCCGCGGTCGCACTCGTGCTCGTATTCAATTCGCTGGTTCTGTGGACTCTGGTCACGGTGAGCGTGGAATGGGCGCGCCACGGCGAGTTCTCCGTGCGCGGCTTCGGCGCCACGCTGAAGAGCGTGCTGAAAAACCCGATCATCGTCGCGATCCTGTCCGGCACCCTGTTCGGGCTGAGCGGTTCGGGGCTCCCCGCCGTGATCGACTCCACGCTCGGCATGGTCGCCGAGATGGCCGCACCGCTCGCGCTGCTCGCCCTCGGCATGGGACTGGCGAAGTACCGCGTGCGCGAGGGCTTCGCCGAGGCCGCCGCGATCACGGCGCTGAAGCTGCTGGTGCAGCCGCTGGTGGTGTGGGCGATCGCGCGCGCCATCGGGCTGCCGCCGCTGGAAACCCAGGTCGTGGTGCTGCTCGCCTCGATCGCGGTCGGCGTCAACGTCTACCTGATGGCCACGCAGTTCCGCGCGCTGCAGAACGCGGTGGCAGCCAGCCTGGTGCTGTCGACGCTGGGCTCGGCCATCACCACGCCGCTGCTGCTGGCGTTGCTGTCCTGACTGCGGGTCGGCATTCACTGTGGGTCGGCATTCATGCCGACTGCTGCCTGCCCGAATGCTGCTGTCGCCATGAATGGCGACCCACATCCGATCACTCGCGCGTGATCGTGAACTCGTCGAGCACGGCACCGTGCTCGTCGACGAAGCGCGAGCGCAGCGTCTTGTCTCCCGCATCCAGCACCACCGAGCCCTTCAGCGCCAGGCCGTGCGGACGGTGCCCCGGCTCGTCGCCGCCAAAGCTGCGATGCGCCGGATGCGCCAGCCAGCTCTCGTCGCTGCACATCATGCGCTGCCCGGGCCGGCAGGGCCTGGCGGTGTCGGCCTTGCCCGCGCTGCCGGCCACGGTGTAGACCACCCTGTCGTCGGCTCCGCTCGCGCGGCTAACCTGCCGGTAGGGCTCCTCGCCCTGCCCCAGCGCCGGCTTGCCGGTACGATCTGGTTCCGCGTGCGCCGCGGTATCGAAGCTGTCGGCCATGCCGAAATGCCCGTGCAGGTACCACGAACGCTCGTAGGAGTGCGCGTGGCCGCTGTAGACCACGTCCACGCCGTGATCCTGGAACACCGGCCCGAAGGTGTTGCGCATGTCGATCTCGGCCTGCTCGCGGTCCGAGTCGTGGTTCATGCCCTTCGAATACGGCGGGTGGTGGAACACCACCACCGTCCAGTCCTGCCTGTTGGCAGCGAGGTCGTCGATCAGCCATTCGCGCATCGCCGCGCGCCGGGCCGGATCGCGATTCGAGATCTGCGAATCCAGGCTGACGACGTGCACATTGCCGTGGTCGAAGGAGTAGTACTGCTCCGTGCCGCTCGGCACGCCGCCCATTTCGCCGGCCGAGGGCAGCGCGAAGATGTTCAGGTACGGCAAGCCTTGCGGGTCGGGCCCGTCGCCGTCGCTGTCGTAGCTGCGCGGATCGGCCGACTCGCTGGTTCCGCCGAGCGGGAGCTTCACCGGGCCCTTGTCGCAACCGGGCGCCGGGAACAGGGCGCACACGTCCACCGGCGTCACGCCCATCTCGTGGTTGCCGATGGTGGGCCAGGTCGCCACGCGGTGCAGCAGCGCGCCGTAGACGTCGAAACAGGCGCCCTGCCACTGCGCGTCGGTGCCGGCCAGGTAGGCGTTGTCGCCGAGCAGCAGCAACAGGTCGAGCGGCTCGTCGCCGGCCTGCTCGCGGTTGTACGCCAGGAAGCCTTCCATCACGGCGCGCGCCTCGCCGCGATGCGAGACGCGCCCCATGAACTCCTCGGTCTCGGTGCCGGAATCGCCGAGAATCCAGATATGCGTGTTGCCGTCGGCCGGCGCCTTTCCCGAGGCCGGCGCGGTGCGGAACCACTGCCCGGCCGGTGCGCTGCCGGCGCCGCCCACCGAGTAGTAATACACGGTGTCCGGCTTCAACCCGCTCAGTACCGCCTGCCGGTGGCCGGCATCCTCGGCCGCCGCCACGCGGATATCGAGCCGCTCCATCGCGGTGCCGGCGCAGAGCGCGTCGGCCTCGCCGCGCCAGCGCACGATCGCGCCGCTGGCGGAAACCTGCTGCAGGAACAGCCGGCTGGCGGGCAGTTCGGTGCCGGTGCAGGCCGGGGCCTGCGCCGTGCGCTCCACTGCGCAGGCCGAAAGCAATGCGAGAGCCATGACGGACACGCCGCGAAGGCCCCGGCGGACGGCAATGCGCTTCATCGGGCTGTCTTCATCCATTCCAGGTCTCCTGTTACCCGATTTGGCGCGGGTTTCCGATGCAATGGTCGCCACTACGATGATGGCCCTCGGGATCTGCTCAGCCACGCGGCATGAACACCGCCGGCGACACCGCGAAGCGCCGCGCCAGGGCATCGATCTGGCGCACGTTGAGCGCGCGCCGCCCCGACAGGACTTCGGACACCACTCCCTGACTGCCGATTTCGGGCAACCCGGACTGCGTGAGCCCGTGCTGCTGCATCAGGAAACGAAGCACCTCGAGGGGATCAGCATCCTCCGGGACGCTGTTCGCATCCTCGTAGTCCCCGATCAGTTCACCCAGCGTGGCCACCAGATCCGCCAGTGGATGGTTCTCATCGCCCGCGCCGGCATCCAGCAGTTCGTTCAATGCGCGGATCGCCTGCCTGTAGTGAGCCTTGGTGCGGATCGGCCGCAGCGGCACCTGCGCGCAAAACGCCTCGTAATGGCGCGTGAGTTCCTTGACTGGAAGCATACTCCGCAGCTCAGCTGAAGGCGTGGACCTGCCCCGGGCGCGCGTCGTCCACCAGCACCTCGTTCACGCGCAGCCGCGGCTTGCGCGGCCAGTTGCCGGGCGCGGCGCGTCCGACCGCGATCAGCATCACCGGCAGGTAGCGCGCGTCGATGTTGAACTCGCGGCGCAGCGCCTCGGGATCGAAACCGATCATCGGGCCGCTGGCCAGACCGCGCGCGGTGGCGGCCAGCATCAGCGCCATCGCCGCCATGCTGGCCGAACGGATAGCCTCGTCGCGCGCGAATGCCGGCTTGCCCTCGTAGGCCGCCTGCCCGGCGGCCGCGAAGCCGGCGGCGCCGGCC
>JAGPES010000104.1 GCA_018057015.1 Pseudomonadales bacterium
AAGACGTGCACAGACTGCTCGAATCCCGCCTGCACGACCCCTTCGCCCTGCTCGGCCGCCACGGTCGCGCGATCCGGCTGTGGCGCCCCTGGGCCGTGGCCGCCTGGGTGGGCCCGGATCGCCTGCCCGCGCGCCGCGTCGGGGCGACCGGCCTGTTCGTGCTGCACCACGATGGCGCGTCCGGGCCGCATCCCGAGGTCCACTGGCGCGACGCGGCGGGCACCATGCACTGCGACATCGACCCCTACGGTTTCGCACCTCAACTCGGCGACCTCGACCTGCACCTCTTCGGCGAAGGCCGGCACCGCCACGCCTACCGCATGCTCGGCGCCCACCCGTGCAACGTTGAGGGCGTCAGCGGCACGCGCTTCGCGACCTGGGCCCCGAACGCCGAGCGCGTCAGCGTGGTCGGTGACTTCAACCAGTGGGACGGCCGCTGCCATCCTATGCGCGTGCGCGGCGGCAGCGGGGTCTGGGAACTGTTCCTGCCGGGAGTGGGGCCGGGCGCGCTCTACAAGTTCGAGCTGCGTTCGCGCCACGACGGCTCGCTGCACCTCAAGGCCGACCCCTACGGCCAGCAGTTCGAGCGCCGCCCCTACACCTCCTCGATCGTCGCGGCGCCCCCCGCCCACGCCTGGCAGGACAGCGCCTGGATGGCACGGCGACGCGAATGGGACTGGCTGCACGCCCCGGTGTCGGTCTACGAATTGCACCTGGGCTCGTGGCAACGGCGCGAGGACGGCGAGTTCCTCGACTACCGCGAGCTCGCGCACCGCGTGGCCGAGCATGCGCTCTGGCTGGGCTTCACGCACATCGAGCTGATGCCGGTCACGGAGCACCCGCTCGATGCCTCCTGGGGCTACCAGGCCACCGGCTACTTCGCGCCCACCAGCCGCTTCGGCAGCCCCGACGATTTCCGCTACTTCGTCGACCACTGCCACCAGCGCGGCATCGGCGTGCTGCTCGACTGGGTACCGGCGCACTTCCCGCGCGATGCGCACGCGCTGGCGCGCTTCGACGGCACCACGCTCTACGAGCACGCGGACCCGAAGCGCGGCGAGCACCGCGACTGGGGCACGCTGATCTACGATTTCGGTCGCAACGAGGTGCGCAACTTCCTGCTGGCGAGCGCCAACTGCTGGCTGGAGGAGTTCCACATCGACGGCCTGCGCGTCGACGCGGTCGCCTCCATGCTCTACCTGGACTACTCGCGCGAGCCCGGCGACTGGACGCCGAACGTGCACGGCGGGCGCGAGAACCTCGAGGCGATGCAGTTCCTGCGCGAGCTGAACGAGCTGACGCACGGCGAGCACCCGGGCACGCTGACCATCGCGGAGGAATCGACCGCGTGGCCCCAGGTCACGCGCCCGGTGTGGCTGGGCGGCCTCGGCTTCTCGATGAAATGGAACATGGGCTGGATGCACGACACGCTCGGCTACATGGCCCACGACCCGGTGCATCGCGTCTACCACCACTCGGAGCTCACCTTCGGCCTGCTGTACGCCTTCACCGAGAATTTCCTGCTGCCCTTCTCGCACGACGAGGTCGTGCACGGCAAGGGCTCGATGCTCGGCAAGATGGCGGGCGACGACTGGCAGCGCTTCGCGAACCTGCGCCTGCTGTATATCTACCAATACACCTACCCCGGCGCCAAGCTGATGTTCATGGGCGGCGAGTTCGCCCAGGGACCCGAGTGGAACCACGCCCGGGCGCTGGAATGGGGGGCGCTGGAGGGCGAGCGCGAACGCGGCGTGTTCGCGCTGGTGCGCGACCTCAACCATCTGTACCGCGACGAATTCGCGCTGCACGGGCAGGGGTTCGAGCAGCAGGGTTTCGAGTGGATCGACTGCCACGACGCCACGCAATCGGTGATCAGCTACCTGCGCCGCGCCGGCGACGAGTGTTGCGTGGTGGTACTGAACTTCACGCCCGTGCCGCGCCCGGGCTATCGCATCGGCGTGCCCGCGGACGGCAACTGGCGCGAGCTGCTGAACACCGACTCGCGCTACTACGGCGGGAGCGACCTCGGCAACGGCGCGCCGCTGGCCGCCGTCGCCGGGGCGCTGATGGGGCGGCCCTTTTCGCTCACCCTCACGCTGCCGCCGCTGGCCGGCATCGTGCTCAAGCGCGAGCGGGGTTGAGCGCGTGCGCGTGCTGTTCGTCACGTCGGAGGCGTATCCGCTGGTCAAGACCGGCGGCCTCGCCGATGTCTCGGCCAGCCTGCCGCGCGCGCTGCAGTCGCTGGGTCACCAGGTGACGCTGCTGATGCCAGCCTATCGCGAGGCGCTCGCGGCGGCCGGCCCGCTGGGCGTGAAGCTCGCCGCCACGCGCGACGTGGGCGGGCAGCACGTGCGCCTGCTGCAAACGCGGCTGCCCGGCAGCCGAAACAAGGTGTGGCTGCTGGACTGCCCGGCGCTGTTCGACCGGCCCGGTAACCCCTACCACGACGCCGACGGACACGCCTGGGCCGACAACGCCGAGCGCTTCATGCTGCTGTGCCGCGTGGGCGCGCTGCTCGCAGAGGATGCGTTCGATCTCGGCTGGCGTCCCGAGGTCGTGCACTGCAACGACTGGCAGAGCGCGCTGGTGCCACTGCTGCTGCACGCACGCCGCCCGCGGCCGGCGCTGGTCTTCACGATCCACAACCTCGCCTACCAGGGCCTGTTTTCGCGCGAGGACTTCGAGCGCCTGGGCATTGCGCCGCATTACTGGCACCCGGATGCACTGGAGTTCCACGGCAGTTTCAGCTTCATCAAGGGCGGCATCGTGTTCGCCGACCGCGTGACCACGGTGAGCCCCAGCTATGCGCGCGAGATCCAGACGGAGGAATTCGGCCACGGCCTCGACGGGCTGCTGCGTCACCGCGCGCCGGTGCTCAGCGGCATCCTGAACGGTATCGACACCACGGCGTGGAATCCTTCGCGCGACCCCGCGCTGGCGCTCAACTACGGCACGGCCACGCTGGCGCGCAAGCGCCAGAACAAGATCGCGCTGCAGGCCGAGATGGGCCTCGACACGGATCCCTCGGTGCCGCTGTGCGCCTTCATCGGCCGTCTCGCGCAGCAAAAGGGCATCGACCTGCTGCTCGGGGCGCTGCCCGAGCTCCTCGCGTACCCGGCACAGGCCGTGATGCTCGGCAGCGGTGACGCCGCCTACGAGACGGCGCTGGCGGCGCTCGCCGACGCACATCCCGGACGCATCGCGCTGCGCATCGGCTACGACGAGGCGCTCGCGCACCGCATCGAGGCTGGCGCCGACATCTTCCTGATGCCCTCGCGCTTCGAGCCCTGCGGGCTCAACCAGATGTACAGCCTGCGCTACGGCACCGTGCCCGTCGTGCACCACGTCGGCGGGCTGGCCGACACCGTCGTCGATGCAACCCCGGAGGCGCTCGCCGACGCCAGCGCCAACGGCTTCAGCTTCCGCGGCGCCGACGCCGGGGCGCTGGTCGCGGCGGCACGGCGCGCGCTGGCGTCACGGGCCGATACGATGCTGTGGACACGCCTGCAACTCACCGGCATGCGGCGGGATTTCTCGTGGCGCCACAGCGCACGCGCCTACGAACAACTCTACCGCGACGCCCTCGCCGATGCGGCTGGCGAGAATCCTGTCGTGATTCCCGCAGTGGAAAACTGAATTTTGCTGCGCGTCGCCACGATGGCGGCGACCGCGTTCTATATACTCGCCCCCTACAACCGCAGAGCACACGATCCATGGCAGGCAGTCGTTTCACCCTCGAAATCCAGCCCCGCGTCCCGGCGCCGCTGGCACGTCTCGACGAACTCGCGAACAACCTGGTCTACAGCTGGGACCGGCGCGTGCGATCCCTGTTCGCCCGCCTCGACCGCGCGCTGTGGGCGGCGTGCGGCTCCAATCCGCGCGTGTTCCTGCGGCGCGTGTCGCAGGCCATCCTCGACGAGGCCGCCGAGGACCGCGCCTACCTCGAGGAGTACCGGCGCGTGCTGAGCGGCTTCGACGCCTACATGGAGCGCGGGCTGCGCCCCGAGTGCGAGCATTTCCTCGATCCCGAGGAGGACCTGGTCGCGTATTTCTGCGCCGAGTTCGGCCTGCACGAGAGCTTCCCGATCTACTCCGGCGGTCTCGGCATCCTCGCCGGAGACCACTGCAAGGCAGCCAGCGACCTCGGCATCCCCTTCGTCGGCGTCGGCCTGCTCTACCACAACGGCTACTTCATCCAGACCATCGACGGCCACGGCAACCAGATCTCGCAGATCGTGCCCTCGGATTTCCGCGACCTGCCGATCCAGCCCGTGGAAGTCGACGGCGTGCGGCTGCGCATCGATCTCGACTTCCCGGGACGCAGCGTCGGGGTGCACGTCTGGCAGGCGCGCGTCGGTCACATCCGCCTCTACCTGCTCGACACCGACGTGGCCGACAACAGCGAGGCGGACCGGCGCATCACGCGCCAGCTCTACGGCGGCGGGCGCGAGATGCGCCTGGAACAGGAGATCGTGCTTGGCATCGGCGGCACGCGCGTGCTGCGCAGCCTCGGCCTGAAGCCCACTGCCTGGCACATCAACGAGGGCCACTCCGCCTTCCTGGTACTGGAACGCTGCCGCGAGTACGTGCAGCAGGGCCACACGCTCGCCACCGCGCTCGAGATCGTCGCCGCTGGCACCGTGTTCACCACGCACACGCCGGTGCCGGCCGGTCACGACATCTTCGACACGCCGCTGTTCGAGACCTACTTCCGCGCTTTCGCCGACAGTCTGGGCGCATCGATGCACGAACTGCTCGCGCTGGGCAGCGTCCCGGAGCCCAACGGCAACTTCAACATGACCACGCTGGCGCTCAAGGGCTCGCGTTTCCACAATGGCGTCTCGCGCATCCACGGCGAGGTGGCCTCGGTCATGGAACGCGCGGTGTGGCCGCAGATCCCGCCCGAGGAGAACCCGATCACGCACGTCACCAACGGCGTGCACATGAAGACGTTTCTCGCCAGCGAGTGGTACAACCTGTTCGACATGCGCTTCGACGAGTGGCACGACGAACTGCTGAACGAGGATTACTGGGAGCGCATCGAGCAGATCCCGGACTACCAGTTCTGGAGCGTGCGCAAGCAACTCAAGGAATGGCTCCTGCAGGAACTCCACCACCGCGTCGTGCAGCAGTACCGGCGCAACGGCGAGAGCGAGGCGACGATCGCCCGCGTCACCCACCTGATAGGCAAGCCCGACGCCGACACGCTGGTGATGGGATTCGCGCGGCGCTTCGCCACCTACAAGCGCGCCACGCTGCTGTTCTCTGACCCGGCACGGCTCGCGCGGCTGCTGAACGACCCCGAGCGCCCCACCGTGATCGTGTTCGCGGGCAAGGCACACCCCAGCGACGCGCCCGGACAGCACCTGATCAAGGTGATCCACGAGTTCTCGCAGCGTCCCGAGTTCCAGGGTCGCATCATCGTGCTCGAGGGCTACGACATCCGCCTCGCGCGACAGCTGGTCTCCGGCGTGGACCTGTGGCTCAACACGCCGGAATACCCGCTGGAGGCCAGCGGGACCTCGGGGCAGAAGGCCGCGATCAACGGGGTGGTGAACCTCAGCGTGCTCGACGGCTGGTGGGGCGAGGGCTTCAACGGCAGGAACGGATGGGGCATCGTGCCGCGCGAACCCAGGCTCGACATCGAGCAGCGCAACCGCGACGAGGCCAAGGACCTGCTCGACCTGATCGAGCACGAGGTGCTGCCGCTCTACTTCTCGCGCAACGGCCACGGCTTCTCCTCGGGCTGGGTCGCGCTGGCCAAGGCCTCGATGAAATCCATCATCCCGCGCTTCAACTCCCTGCGCATGGTGATGGACTACGTGATGCGGCTGTACTGCCCCGCGCGCGAACAGCACAAGCGCCTCGGTGCCGACAACGGCGCCGGCGCGCGCGAACTCGCGGAATGGAAGGCGCGCGTGCGCTCGCGCTGGCAGGGCGTGCGCATCGCACTGGCGAACGATCCCCCGGGCGCGGTACACCACGACGAGGCGGTGCAGTTGCGCGTGCGCGTCGCGCTCAACGGCCTGCAGGCCTCCGACGTGGTGGTCGAATGCCTGGTGGACCCGGCGCCGGAATCCGAGGGTGCCGGGCAGCAGCGCGTGCAGCTCGAGCCGCTGCCCGAGAGCGGGGAGGAACATATCTTCGCGGCCGATTTCCACGCACTGAACTCGGGGCTGCAGGAAATGCGGCTGCGCATCTACCCGCACAATCCGCTGCTCAGCCACCGCTTCGAGCTCGGCCTGATGATCTGGCTGTAGGTTCGGCTTCAGCCGAACATTGTCCGGCTGAAGCTGAACCTGCAAATCACACATTCGGCTGAAGCCGAACCTACGGCGAACGGCGGGCCTACGGCGCGGCTGCCAGCGCCGCGCGATACATCGCGATGAGTCCCGCGGTCGAGGCGTCGGTGCCGCTTCGCGGTTCGCCGCCGCCGAGCGCCGCGTGCACGTCCTCGCCCAGGCGCTTGCCCAGCTCGACGCCGAACTGGTCGAAGGAATTGAGATCCCAGAGGTAGCCCTCGGCGGCGGTGCGGTGCTCGTACAGCGCCACCAGCGCACCGAGCGTGCGCGGCGTGAGGCGCTGCATCACGATGGTGTTGCTGGGCCGGTTGCCCGGCATCACCAGGTGTGGCGCGAGCCTCGCGGCAGCTTCCGCAGGCTGGCCGCGCGCGAGCAGGTCCGCGCGGGCTTCTTCCAGCGTGCGTCCGATCATCAGCGCCTGGCTCTGCGCAATGCAGTTGGCGACCAGATGCGCGTGCTGTGCGGCGTTCGGGCTGTGGCTGGCGAGCGGCAGGATGAAATCCACCGGCACCAGCTCGGTCCCCTGGTGCAGCATCTGGTGGAACGAGTGCTGGCCGTTGGTGCCCGCCGCTCCCCAGATCACCCCGGAGCTCGCGCGCGGCAGCGGCGTGCCGTCGCGCGCGACGGACTTGCCGTTGCTCTCCATGACCAGCTGCTGCAGGAACTCCGGCAGCCGTTGCAGCGACTGGTCGTAGGGAATCACCGCCTGCGAGGCCGCGCCGTGGAAATTGCGGTACCACACGCCGATCAGCGCCAGCAGCATGGGCATGTTGGACTCGGGCGGCGCATCGCGGAAATGCAGATCCATCGCGTGCGCGCCCGCGAGCAGCTCGTCGAAGGCCTCCACACCGACCGCCATCGCGATCGGCAGCCCGATCGCGGACCACAGCGAGTAGCGCCCGCCGACCCAGTCCCACATCGGCAGCACGTTGTCGGGCGCGATGCCGAAGTCGACTGCGCGCGGCACGTTCGACGAGACCGCGAGGAAATGGCGGTCCAGCGCCGTGTCCGGACACCCCGCCGCCTGCAGCCATCGCCGCGCCGACAGCGCGTTCTCCAGCGTCTCCAGCGTGCCGAAGGACTTGGAGGCCACGATGAACAGCGTGCGCGCCGGCGCGAGCCCGGCAATCACGCCCTCCAGGTCGCGCGGATCGACGTTGGACACGAAATGGCAGCGCGGGCTGTCGCCGCGCAGGTGACCGAGCGCCTCGGTCGCGAAGAACGGCCCGAGGTGCGAGCCGCCGATGCCGATGTTCACGACATCGCGCACCGGTTCGCCGCTCCACCCCGCCCAGTCGCCGGCGCGCACGCGCCACACCAGCTGCGCCATGCGCTTGCGCGCGGCCTGCACCTCGCGCGCCTGCGCCAGCCGCTGCCCGGCATCGGTGCCGCGCAACGCCGTGTGCAGCACCGCGCGCTCCTCGGTGCCGTTCACCATCGCGCCGCCGAGCTGCGCGCGCACGCGACCGGGCAGTTCGCGCGCACGCGCCAGCGCGCAGAGCAGCTCGATGGTGCGCCCGGTGACCAGGTTCTTCGAATAGTCGAGCGTCAATCCCGCGGCGCCCAGGCGCAGGCGTTCCGCCCGCCCCGGATCGGCGGCAAAGGCCTCGCGCAACGACAGGCCGCGCGAGTCCGCGAAATGCGCCGCCAGTGCGTCCCACGCGCCGTCGGCGGCGCGCCTCGTGTCTCCTGCCACCACCCTTTCCTCCCCGGCCATTGCAGTTCGCGACGACGGCTCACAGAATGCGCGAGCCCCCCGCACTGTATAGCACGACGCAATGACGGAACAACGACGCGGAGTCACGCTGATCGGCATGCCCGGCGCAGGCAAGAGCACGGTGGGCGTGCTGCTGTCGAAGCGCCTGGCGCTGGATTTCGTGGACAGCGACCTGGCGATCCAGGTGCGCGAGGGACGCACGCTGCAACAGCTGATCGACGCCGAGGGTCACCTGCGGCTGCGCGAGATCGAGGCCGCGGTGCTGCTCGGCATCGACCCGCTCGGGCGAGTGGTCGCCACCGGTGGCAGCGCGGTCTACAGCGACGAAGCCATGCGCCATCTCGCCGCCGGCAGCACCATCGTCTACCTCGACGTGGCGCTCGCCGAGCTGCGACGGCGTATCACCGACTACGACACCCGCGGCATCGCCAGGCGCCCGGAACAGAGCTTCGAGGAACTGTTCGCCGAGCGCACGCGCCTCTATCGGCGTTACGCCGAGCTGCGCATCGACTGCGCGGGCCTCGGCCAGGAGCCGCTGCTCGACCGTATCGTCGCCGCGCTGATCAGCCGCGGTGATAGCGCTGCGGCACGAACGGCATCTTCGTGACGGTGACCGGGCGCGGCTTGTCGCGCACCAGCGCCAGCAGCTGCGTGCCCGGTGCCGCGCACGCGCTCTCGACGTAAGCCATCAGCACCGGCCCGCCCACGGTGGGACCGAAGCCGCCGCTGCACACCTCGCCCACCGTGCGACCCGCGAGATCCGTCAGCACCGAACCCTCGCGCACCGGCGCCTTGCCGTCGCCGAGCAGGCCGATGCGCCGGCGCGCGACTCCGGACTGCATCTGCGCCGCGATCCGCGCCGCGCCCGGATAACCGCCGGCGCGCTCGCCGCCGTCGCGTCGCGCCGGCGCGATGGCCCATTGCAGCCCCGCCTCGACCGGGGTGATCCCGGGACCGAGATCGTGACCGTAAAGGCACAGGCCCGCCTCGAGGCGCAGCGAATCCCGCGCGCCCAGGCCGACAGGCAAGACCTCGGGCCACGCGAGCAGGCGGCGCGCCAGGGCCTCTGCGGCGGCCGCGGGCACC
>JAGPES010000002.1 GCA_018057015.1 Pseudomonadales bacterium
GGCGTTTGGTAGGCTTAAATGTTCCCGGGCGGTGGTGCCGCCCGGAGGTTTCTGGTCCCCGATAGCTCAATGGTAGAGCACCCGGCTGTTAACCGGGTTGTTGTAGGTTCGAGTCCTACTCGGGGAGCTTTTTGTGCCAGTCCTCGAACCGTCGCGCGTTCGGTAACGCGTACCAGACCTCGACGGTTCGGCGGTCGTGGATGAGCACCTTCTTCACCAGCCGGTGGAGGAGGTGCTTCTTTTGTGGGACCGGGGCCTCCGCCAGGACCTCCTCGAAGTTGTCCACCAGGGCGGCGAGCATGTCCCGGTCGATCGCGGGTAGTTCCAGCCGCTCCCTCCGGACCTCCAGGTCCCGCCGTTCCGTTTCCAACGCCTCCATCCGCCCCTGGAGGTCGGCGACCTTCTGGTTGCAGAGCTCGGCCTTCAACGTGCCGGCCTCGAACGCCTCGAAGTAGCGCTCGACCGACGCCCGGACCTTGGCGGCCTCCGCCTCCACGCGGGCGATCTCCTTTTCCAGGTCGGGTTTCTCAGCGCCCAATCGTCGGTTGGCCTCTTCCCAAACGCGGGCCATGAAATCCTCGTCGCGGAACATCGCCTTGATGTCCTGGACGATCGCCGACTCGAGCAACTCGGCCCGGACGTAGTCCTGCTTGCACGCGTGGTCGTTGAAGCGCTTCGAGCAGACGTAGTACGGGATGTAGCGCCCGTTCTTCTGTCCGCCGCCGCCGAACATGTGCGAGTTGCACAGGCCGCACTTGATGACGCCGGTGAGCAGGCGTTCGTCGCCGTTGTGCCACTGGCGGCCCTTCAGATCTTCATGCCGGTCGTCAAGGACCTCGCGCGCCTTCTCGAAGAGCACGTCGGAGACGATCGGGTCGTGCTTCCCCTCGTAGAGCACCTCGCGCCAGCGAATCTTCCCGACGTAGGCCGGGTTCTTGAGCATGTAGAGGACGACGCGCCGGCCCCACTTCCGGCCATTGCGGTTCCGTAGGCCGGCGTCGTTGAGCTTCGTGCAGATCGTGGACGCACCCTCGCGGCCCAGCGCGTACATCGTGAACATCTTGCGGACGATCAGCGCCTCTTCCTCGTGGATCACGAGGTGCTTGTCGTCGTCGAGCCGGTAGCCGTACGGGACGTTGCCCCCGACGTAATTGCCGGTCTTGGCTTTCCGCTCGAGGCCGACGCGCGTCCGCTCGACGATCGTCGCGTGCTCAAACTCGGCGAAGACACCCAGCATCTGGAGCATCATCTTGCCGGCGGCGTTGGACGTGTCGAACGGCTCGGTGATGCTCTTCAGCGTGACGCCGTTCTTCGTGAGCTCGTCCACCATCAGGGCGAGCTCGCGGACTTTGCGGGACAGGCGGTCGACGCGGAACACCAGGAGCACGTCGAAGGCCCGCGCTTCGGCGTCGAAGAGCATCTCCTCGAGGCCGGGCCGGTTCATGTGCGTGCCCGATTCGGTGTCGCGGTAGAGCTTGTGGAGCGTCCAGTCGTCGTCGTACTGGGCCTTACAGAAGGCCTCCAGGCGGTCCTTCTGCGCGTCCAACGAGTATCTCTGGTGGTCCTCGTCGGTGCTGATCCGGGTGTAGAACGCGACCCGTGGCACGGTTCGGAGCGCTCCCATCGTATTGCCGCCGCATGTTTTACGCGCGTCGGCACGGACCACACCCTTGCTCGTCTTGCGCCCGGAATCAAGGCCATTTGGCGCCGGTTTGGCGGCAGTTTTCATGAATGGGAAAGGCCGGTTCAGACGCGTTGTCGGGGACCGGAATCCGGCCTGTCGTACCTAACGATTGTTCGGTACAATGTGGCCTGGCTCGGCGCGGAGGCACGAGTGACGTCGCTGCGGAGCGCGACGGAGCCCGCGTCACGGGCACGCGGTGCTGGACAACGGAAGCGTCCGGCCGGTTGCGGCCACCAGAGTGAAGCACGTGACGACGGAATCTACGAGCTTTCAGCCCGACACACGGGTGCTCGACAAGTTCATCCGCTGGATCGAACGATTCGACCAGCACCACGCCCGCGCTTGGGCGCACCGGTACAAGGCTGATCCAGAGGCAGCCACCTGCGAGTCCATGTTCTGGGGCGTTCTCGCCGACTGCGGGGTCTCGGTCGAGCCCAATACGAATCCGACCGGTCAGAAGAAGGCCCCCGACTTCGTCTGCCGGAAGGGCGACCGTAAATTCTACGTCGAAGTCACGTGCATACGCACCGATACCGCGACCGAGCACAGCGCACTCCCGCCCGTCTTCACCGAGGGAGCGCGGAACTACCGCCCGCTCAACGACGCGATCTTCGCGGAAGTGACCTCGAAGACGCCACAGTGCGCGAACCTCGACGCGCCATGTGTCCTCGCTGTTGGCACGTTTCATTATCACGCTTCCGTCTCCTGCATCCGGAAGACGTTCGTCGAGTGGCTGCTGACTGGGGAGACCAGCATCTCTTGGTACTTCGACCCGCGCCGCGGTGAGGCGGTCGGCAAACCGTTTCAATCGACAAAGTTGAAGTCCGCTACATTCCTGAAGCCCAGCCCGCTCGTCGGCGTCGAGCCCGCTCGGAAGCCGATCTCGGCGCTCGTGGTTGCAGGATTCGGCTGCAAACCGCCGCACGTGTACGGAGTGCTTCATCCACGCCCGGCGCGCGAGTTTGAGGCGGAGCTTCTCGATCGAATCCCATTCTGCCGCGTGAAGTACGACATCCGCGCCGCATCAATCACGACCGAATGGACGCAGGACCCCGATCAGGAGACAGCGAAATGAGTATTTGCGATCGAACAGCGGGAGCGACTGCGCTCCACGTCGCCGGCCGGTCCTCTTACTGAGTGCGGAGGAACAGTGATGCCGCCGCGAAGCATCACGAGCCTGACACCGCGTCAGCGGGAAGTGCTGGAGTGGATTGCTGGTTTCATCCGCGCGCATGGAATGCCGCCGACGGTGCGGGAAATCGGGACCGCGTTCGGCATCAAGAGCTCAAGCGTTTTCGACGTGCTGAAGGCGCTGGAAAGGAAAGGCGTGCTTCGGCGAGGTGAACTCGGCGCTCGCTCGCTGATCGTCACTGGCGCTCGCCGCCGAGAGCCTGGCCCCTATGTGGAGGTCCCCCTCGTCGGCCGCATCGCCGCCGGCCGCCCCATCGAGGCCATTCAGGATGATCACGGAAACCTGACCGTCCGGCGCGACCTGCTGCGGGGCCAACACGGTTACGCGCTACAGGTCGTCGGCGACAGCATGATCGACGCGGGGATTCTCGACGGCGACTACATCGTGGTCTGCAAGCAGGAAACTGCGGAGGACGGCGACATCGTTGTAGCACTCATCGAAAACGAGGCGACGCTGAAGCGGTTCTACCGCGAACCGGACGCCGTGCGACTCGAGCCGGCGAACCCCACCATGCGGTCGATACGGGTAAGTGCGGGAGATTTTCGAATTCAGGGAACGGTTGTAGCCGTCCAACGGCTGCTTGGGCGTCGGTAGTCGCACGCACGTACGGAGCGAGAGAAGTACATGAGAATCACGGCACTGGAGGCCTTCGGCATCGATCCGCGTATCCTCGGCCTGTGGCAGCAGGCGGGATTCGCAGAACTCCTTCCGATCCAGCAGCAGGCCGTGCAAAAGGCCAAGGTTCTGGACGGCGGCAACGCAGTCATCTTCTCACCGACATCGTCGGGGAAGACGTTCGTTGGCGAGATGGCCGCGGTCAGAACTGCTCGAAAGAGCCGACGCGTGATCTACCTCGTACCGCAGAAGTCGCTGGCTGAGGAGAAGTTCCACGAATTCCGATCGCGCTACGGCTCGCTGGGCGTGCGCGTGGTCATCTCGACCCGGGACCGCAGGGAAGATGACCCGCACATCCGACGCGGCCGGTTTCACATCGCCGTGATCGTCTTCGAGAAGATGCACGCATTGATGGTGAACTGCCCGACGATCCTGCGCAACGTGGGCCTCGTCGTAATCGACGAGCTGCAGATGCTCGGGGATGAAACGCGTGGCCCCGCGCTTGAGATTCTCCTGACGAAGGTACTGCTCGCGGCGGACAAGCCCCAGATCATCTGCCTCTCGGCGGTACTCGGCAACGCGAAAGACCTGGCAGCTTGGCTGGATGCCACGCTTTGTGAAGATCACCGACGTCCTGTCGAACTGCGGCGCGGGGTGCTTTACCAGGGCCTCTTCAGCTACATGGAGCACAACGAGAAAAGGGAGGGTTCTGAGCCGCTGGCCGGATCGGATGGCGAGGCGAATCGGCTCGCCATTCTCGTGGAGCAGGTTAAGTCGCTGGCGGCGCGCGGTGAGCAGAGCTTGGTCTTCTGCCGGAGTAAGAAGGAGTGCATGGACACGGCATGGCCGATCGCTGGGGCGCTCGACCTCGGCCACGCGGACAGCGCGCTCGCGGAGTTGCGGGACCTTGAGGACTCGGAAGGGAAGGACTATCTGGCGAAGCTCCTTCAACGCCGCGTGGCGTTCCACAACGCCGATCTGGATTGGCACCAGCGCGAAGTGATTGAGCGCGCGTTCCGCCGCGGCGAAATCCTCGTGGTTTGTTCCACGACGACCCTCGCGATGGGGTTGAATCTACCGGCGCGCAACGTCTTCATCGACACGGAACGCTGGGACCGTGATCGCGCTGGGCGCTGGACGACCGTTCCCATCAGCCAGGCGGAATACGAGAACATCAGCGGTCGTGCCGGCCGCCTGGGACTGGAGAAGAACTTTGGCCGCGCGATCGTCATCGCGGAAAGCGAGTTCGATCAGGACAGGCTGTTTGAGACCTACGTCCGGGGGGAACTGGGTGACCTCGAGCCCGCGCTTGCGAAGGTCCCGCTCTCGCAGCACGTGCTGAACCTGGTCGCGTCGCGCATGTGCCATTCCGAAGCGGAGATCCGCGAGATTCTGCTGGCTTCGTACACGGGCTCAGTACATTGGCGCGGCGACGGCCGGGAGTCGGAGTTCACGGACAAGCTGCATGAGGCGATTCATCACTGCGTCGATGGCGGGTTGATCGTTCGCGGCAAGAAGGGGCTGGAGGCGACTGAGATCGGCAAGCTGGCCGCCGCCAAAGGCGTCGCCGTCGACAGCGCGATTGAGATGCACGCCTTCTTGCGGGATGGTGCTGACCGGGCGAGCGAAATCGGCACATTCGAGCTCGTCTGGCACCTGACGGGCACGGCCGATGGCCGGCGCATCCACTTCAACCTCTCGAAGAATGAATGGCAGTCTGGCGAGTACGCGGCCATCCTGGTGAAGGAACTGGCCCCACTCGCTTCGCAGGTCCGCCGGCAGCTCCGCGCTGAGATCGGGAGCCTGGAGGTCAACTACGAGTTGACGCAGCGGGCGAAGAAGGCGCTCCTGCTGTGCGACTGGGTGCGCGGCCTGCCCACGAGGCAAATCGAGGCGCGCTTCCACTGTTTCGCAGGGAGCATCTCCGGGCTGGGGAGCGAGTTCGCGTGGCTGGCCGAAACGCTGGCGGGCATGGCCAAAGTCATCGGCTGGCCGGACGAATCCACTGCGCGGCTCGAGTCCCTCTCAGGACAGCTCGTCCACGGCGTTGAATCGGCGGGCCTGCCTCTCACTGCCATCCGCCTTCGCGGGTTTAGCCGCGGCCGAATCATGGCGCTCGTTGCCAAGGGCTGGCACGCGCTGGAGAAGCTGATCGCCGCCCCGCTCGAGGAGTTGCGCAAGCTGGTTACGAAGCCGGTCGCTGAAGCTCTCCGCGACCAAGTCGCCCGACTGCTGGAGCGAAAAGCGGCGCAGGCGGACGAGGCATCTCAGGCGGCTGGTGTCCCGACGCCCGGCCCGGATGAGTCGGGTGAGCCGCGAGACTGGGAACCGACGTTTTCGCCCGCTGATGACCTCGGCGCACGGTACCAGAGTGATGCGATGATCCATCTGGACGGGCAGGCGAACAAGAAGCGCCACCTCATCCGGATCAACGACCAGGAGGTCTACGTCACGCAGCAGTCGTTCGAGACGGCTCTTCGGCTTGCCGTTCGAGCGAAGACGACTGATTTGGGGTGGGTCTCCGGCCCAGACATTTGCCCGGACAGCTACCACCAAATCTTCCGCCGGCTGCGAGCAGACCTCGGTTCAGCAGGCCTCGACCCCGAGCAACTTGTCGAGGGCAACGGCTGCAAGGCCTACCGGCTCTCCGTTCCGCGGGACCACATCACGTGGGACGAACCGCGAATCCGCGCTCATGCTCCGGACTGCGCGCACGTCCTCGATGCGCTGCCCCGGCCAACTGCAGGAACAAAAGCCACGTAATCACAAGGCGTTACGGCCTGACGTCAGTCCTGACGGCGCACTGACGCCGGCCTGACTTTCGTTACCCGCCATCACCGCCAACCGCACGCCCATCGGCAGCGCAGACCCCGCGCGTCAGTCACGAGTCAGTCACTACCTCGTCATTTCGATTGCCGCGCGATCACGGCATCGTAGCTCGCAGTGACGCGCGCGGTGCGCGCCACGATTTGCTCGGAGGTGCGGTTTGACCTCGCAACGCGAATGGCGCTGCTCACGCTGCGGAAAGCTCCTCGGGCTGCTCGACAGCTCGCGACTCCACATCAGCTTCGCCCGTGGACACGAGTACCTCGTCGGGTTCCCGGCGACCGCCGTGTGCCGCGGATGTCGCACTCTCAACGAGTTGGGGGAGCCGCGCAGCGCTGCGCCGTGCGAGGACGATGGAGGCTCACGAACCGAGCACTGAGCTGTACTTGATCTCTGTAACCGAGAGGCGCGCGACGCCCTGAAACCGGCCATGACGAGGCGCCTGACGCCCGGCCGCAAGGCAGGGCGTCATGTCGAGCGTCGCGCGCGACGCGGATCGTCGGCAGCTCGAGCGAGAGTTGCAGGACGATGGATACAGCAAGCTACTCAACGTGCTGCGGCAGGGACATCCGTTCTTCCGGCGCTTCCCGAGTTGGAATGAGGTAGTGGGGTTCATGCGTCAGGGAGTGTTTCGCGCCTCGGAGAAGGACCAGGTACTGCTTCCGATCCTCCAGGCCCACGCCGAGGACGGCGACCCGCGCTGGCGGACGATCCTGCTCGTGATCTTCTGGCCCGGCTTGGAGGGGATCTGGCGACGGAAGTGGCACTGGGACCGCGACCCGGACGCGCTATGGGCAAACATCGGCTGGGCATTTCTGCGCGCCGTCTGTCGCCTCGATCCATCGACACGGGCGAGCCGGCTGGCGCAGAAGATCGTCAACGACGTCTTCCACGGTCTGCATGACGATTACCGGCGGGAATGGCGCCGGGCCGCGCGGGAGGTCGCTACCGATCCCGACGAGTTGGCCGACCGCGACGTCGAGGACCAGCGCGATGCGGCGGCCGCGGCGCTCCACATGGAGCAACAGGCGCGCATCGAGGTCCTGAGGGCGCACCGCGCAGCCGGGCGAATCAACGACACGGACTTCCTTCTGCTTCTCGGGACGCAGGTCTACGGCCGGCCGCTCGCCGACTGCGCGCGTGAGTCAGGGCTGACGTACGAAGCTGCGAAGAAGCGCCAGCAACGGGCCATCCGCGCGATCGGCGGTTTCCCGCAAGACGAATCCTGAGAATCCTCGGCGTCCCGTGTCCCCGCCCCGCGGCCACATACCCCCTTTGCCCCGTAGAGGTGACTCCCATGACCGGCAGCGCGGTGGAAACGGGCGTGATCAGCAAGGCGGAGGCGCGGCGGATGATCGCTGACGTTTTTGAAGAGGCGGCCCTTGTGCTCGGCGGCTTGCTCGCGGTTCATCGCGCCGAGGACGACTTCGTCTGGCGGCTCGTCAAGAGTCTTGACGTGATCCGCTGCAAGGCGGTCCGCCGCATCGATGAGTGCGATGCGGGTCCGGGCGCTGAAGCGAGCCGCCCGGAATCCCATCTGCGCCCCCATCCGGCCATCGAGGACTTCCTTCTCAAAGTTCGGAGGTCCTAATCCGTGTCACGTGTTCCATGCATCGAGCTGAAACGCCACTGCGGCGAGCTCTCCGCGGCGCACGCGACCGAGGTCGCTGACATCGTCGCGGACCTGATCGTGAACTTCATCAAGGCGCGCACGGGCCACAGCAGTTCCGCCCAACCAAAGGTCCGCTCTGAAACGAGGCAAGCCAGCGGCCCGGGTGTGGGTGACGGTTCTGCCCGCAACCTGAAGGGGCGGATTCGATGACCGCGAAATGCGACGTTCGTCGTGGCCATCTTCCCCGCGCGAACCAACGTGTGCCCGTCGTCTCGATCGGGCAGGGCGACTTCCGACGCGACTACTACGCCGAGGACCTGGGCGTGAACCCCGTGAATGACAGACCCGTGCAGTCGAAGCCGGACATCAAGCTGCTCGAGGCGGAAGCCCTCGGCGCGGCGCTGCGCTACGTCGCCGTCGCTGATTGGTTCGAGCAGCTCCCCTTCTCGCGCCACGACCCGGACCGCGAGCGGCGCGCGATGGATACGTTCAACCGCGTCGAAGTCGAGCTTCGTCAGGCCGGCGGGCACCTGCTGCGCCGGCTGGGGCATCGGGAACTCGTGCTCAAGCGCGCGCTGGAGGAGGTCGCCGAATCATGACGCCCACGCTCGATCAGCCGAACGCATCGCAGGTTGCCGCGCAGCCCAGCGCCGGCGCGGCCCGTGACCTACTCACATCAACGCGCCTGGCGACGCTGCGCCGGTGCCAGAGGCAGCACTACTACCGCTACGAGCTCGGGCTGTCGCGCGTGCGGACGGGCGATGCATTGCGTCTCGGTGCGGCGTTTCACCGCGGGCTGGAGCTGCACAACCGCGGCGCCGATCCGGCAGATGCGATCGCCGAAGCCGTCGCGGGGTACCAGCAGATACCCGAGTGGGCGGACAGCTATGAGTGGAAGGTCGAGCGCGAGGTGGCACAGCAGCTCTTGGCTGGTCACTTCTGGCGCTACGAGAACGACGATATCGAGGTCGTTGCTGTCGAGCGCATCTTCAGACGGCCACTCGTCAATCCGTTTACGGGACGATGGAGCCGCGCGTTCATTCTGGGGGGCAAGATCGACGCGATCGTCCGCCTGGCCGACGGGCGGCACGCCGTGCTGGAGTACAAGACCGCCGGCGAGGACATCGGCCCGGACAGCGACTACTGGCTTCGCCTGCGCTGCGACCCGCAAATCTCGCAGTACGTGATCGCGGCCCGCGCGCTGGGCTATGACGTGGCCACGGTTCTGTACGACGTGACGCGCAAGCCGACAATCGCGCCGCTGCGGGCCACGCCTCCCGAGAAGCGCAAATACACGAAGGACGGGCGCCTCTACGCCACGCAGCGCGAATGCGATGAGACGCCGGAGGAGTTCGGCGGCCGGCTCAACGCCGACATCGGCGAGCGGCCGGACTACTACTTTCAGCGCCGTGAGGTCCCGCGTCTCGAGGACGAGCTGGCCGAATTTCAGGCCGAGCTCTGGCAACAGGCCAAGCAGCTTCTCGACGCACGCCGGCACGGCCGCTGGTTCCGCAACATCCACTGCTTCACGTGCGGCACTTGCGAATTCGCCGATCTCTGCCTGAACGGCGTGCGGGTCGTGCCCGGTACCGCGCCCTCAGGCTTCCAGATTCTCACCGACGTTCACCCCGAACTTTCAGCAGGAGACGATCAATGACCTCAGCACCGACGAGGCCCGCGCTCCCGCCGCGCAGTCGGCCAGCGCCCGGCGACGCGCCGGCCCGCAACGGCAATCCGGCGCCGCAATCAGCGCGGCAGACGGGCGAGCCCGCGCCGCAGACACGCGTGGCGTTTGGCAAGATCGCCGACGGCAGCGGGCACCGCGTGGTTCTCTACGGGCCGGGCGGGATCGGCAAGACCACGCTCGCTGCGACGGCGCCCGGGCCGGTCGCGTTCTTCGACCTGGACGACTCGCTGCCGCGCCTGCGGGCATCGTTCGCCGATGGCGGCCTGAACCTCGACGTCCGCCCGATCGACGGCGTCGCGACCTGGCAGGACATTCGCGACGCGCTGCACGCCTCGGGCTGGAACGGCGTGAAGACCATCGTGCTCGACTCGGCCACGCGCGCCGAGGAGCTGGCCGTCGCGCACACCATCGCGACGGTTCCGCACGACAAGCGCGAGATCGTCATCCGCCGACTCGAGGACTACGGGTACGGCAAGGGCTACCAGCACGTCTACGACACGTTCCTGACGCTGCTCGGTGATCTCGATCAGCACACCCGCGCCGGCCGGCACGTGATCCTCATCTGCCACGACTGCACCAACACCGTGCCCAACCCGCACGGCGACGACTGGCTGCGTTACGAGCCGCGCTTGCAGTGCCCGTCCAGCGGCAAGGCCGCGATCCGGCTCCGAGTGCGGGAGTGGGCCGATCACGTGCTGTTCCTGGGCTACGACGTGGACGTGCGCGACGGCAAGGGAACCGGCTCGGGCACGCGGACGATCTACCCGTGCGAGTTGCCGCACTGCATGGCCAAGAGCCGCACGATCGCCGACCCGCTGGCGCTGACGAAGTTCGACACGTCCCTGTGGACCCAACTGCTCAAGTAGGAGACCGACCGCATGCTTCCGAACCGCGAAGGGCGCTTCAAGGCCACGCTCCTCGAGCACGGCGTGGCCGAGACCGGGCCGAACAAGCTGGCCACGTTCGTCTGCCGCTTCCAGCTCACGCAGGAACTGATCAACGGCGAGTGGGAGCCGGTCGAGGAAGACCTCGATATCACGGGCTACTTCTACCTGGAGAAGCGCGACGGCACGCTGAACACCGTCACGATCGACCACCTGAAGTCCGCGTTCGGCTGGGATGGGCGCGACCCGTTCTGGCTCCAGGACGCCGACTTCAGCCAGCTCGTGGTGCAGGTGAAGCTGGCGTTCGAGACGTACGACAACAAGACGCGCCTGAAGGTGCAGTACGTCGACGCCGAGGACGCCACGCCGTCGGGCGTGCCGCAGGCGGACGACTCGGCGCGCCGCTCCATCGCCACGCGACTCGGCGCGAAGTTTCGCGCGAATGCCGGCGGGACGCCGGCGCCGGCGCCCAAGCCCAGTCGCCCGCCACCGCCGAAACCGAAACCAGCCACGACGCCGTCCACATCGCGCCCCGCGCCCGCGGCAGCCGGGCAGGGCCTCACGTTGCAGCAGGCCTGGGAGTCATTCACGAAGGCCTGCCCCGAGGGCCACACGCCCGAGCAAGTCGAAAGCGAGTGGTTCCGTCGACTGGGCGAGATGTTCCCCGGCAAGCAGGCCGAGCAGCTCACGCCGCAAGAGTGGTCGCGCTTCGCCGCCGAGGGCCGCAAGTTCGTCGCCGAAACTCCGGCAGATGAAGTCCCCTTCTGACCCGGTGAAAGGGCCTTTGGTCTGTGGTGCGAAGTCAGTTTCGCTGTTGTGAAAGGGAGCCACACCAATGATCGATGGCGCGGACAAGTTCTGTCGCGTGCAGATCTCCGGGCCAAAGTTCAGCGTGACATACGAAGAGCGCCCAGAGACCGAAGAAGAAGCCGCATGCGACGTCGAGTTGGCCTCGCTCGCAATCACTGGCGCCCTTGCGATGGCGTCATACGACCTGCCGCGTCTGACCCAGGTCCTGGCCCATGTCGTCAGCGATCTTGTTTCTCGCGAGCGCGAGCGTGTTCCCCGCGAGGCGTGCGACATGAAGGCGGTGCGTCAGGCCGAAGACGCCTTCCATCACGCGGCGGACAGGCTGAGGTTTGAGTGGGGGAAACATGACGCGCAGCGGTACAAGGAGCGCGCCACGTGATCCTCCGCGACTACCAGCAGCGCGCCGTACAGAACGTGATCGCCGCCTTGGGCCGGCGCCCGATCCTCGTTGCGCCGACCGGTAGCGGCAAGACGGTGATGGCCACGGCGCTGGTCGAGCAGCTCGGCGTGCAGGCGCTGTGGCTGGCCCACCGCCAGGAGCTGATTGACCAAGCCGCAAAGAACCTCGAGGCCCACGGACTTGTGTGCGGCATCATCATGGCCGGCTACGCGCCGATGCCGCTCGCGCAGGTACAGGTCGCGTCGGTGCAGACGCTGATCCGGCGCGACAAGCCGCCCGCGGACCTGATCGTCATTGACGAATGCCATCACGCGACCGCGGACAGCTACCAGTCGGTCCTCGACGCGTACCCGCAGGCGCGTGTCGTTGGCTTGACCGCGACGCCGTTCCGGCTCGACGGCCACGGCCTGGGTGACCTGTTCGGCGAGCTGGTCATCGCGGCGTACCCGCACGAGCTCTGCGAAAACGGCGTGCTGCACCAACCGAAGGTCTGGGCTTCCAAGTCGCCGGACCTGCGCGGCGTCAAGGTGATCGCCGGCGATTATAGCATCGGCGCGCTGGCCCAACGCACAAACACGGCCGAACTCAACGCCGACATCGTGGCAACCTGGCAGAAACGTGCCGCAGGCAGGCGTACCGTCGCGTTCGCGGTGGACGTGGCGCACTCAAAGGCCATCGCCGCGGCCTTCGTGGCCTCCGGCGTGTCGGCTGAGCACATCGACGGCCGCACGTATGAGCGCGACACCGTCCTGGCGCGACTGGCGCGGGGCGAAACACTGGTCGTGAGCAACTGCATGGTTCTGACGGAGGGGTGGGACTTGCCCGCGCTCGAATGCGCGATCATCGCCCGGCCCACCGCGTCGTTGAACCTGCACCTGCAGATGATCGGCCGCGTGATGCGCGCCGCCGATGGCAAGGACGGCGCGATCGTCCTGGACCACGCCGGCAACCATCACGTCCACGGGCTGGTCACGCGTCGGCTGAATTACTCGCTGAACGGCGAGAAGGTCGGTCACAGCGAACCGCTGGGACTGCGGCGCTGCCAGGAGTGCGGGCTGCTCTTCGAGCTCCACGAGCCGGCCTGCCCAGAGTGTGGGTGGGCGCCCGCGCCCGAGGAACGGCGCCGCGATCGGCCCGATATACATGGCACCGGCGAGCTGGCCGAGTTCGACGACTCCAGCTTCGAGTACCGACGGCAGATCTGGAACCTGATCGAGGCCGAGCGCGAGGCGATGGGCTATCGCGAGGGGTGGAGCTACTACCGTTTCGAGGAGCGCTTCGGCACGAAGCCGGTCGTCGCCGGCGGCGAGCTGATCGACCCTGTCAACGCAACGCTGGAGCAGAAGCGCGCTGTTTTCGAGCATCTGACGCAGATCGCCGAGCAGCGCGGCTACAAGCCTGGCTGGGCCTCGTACCGCTTCCGGGACATGTTCGGCTGCTGGCCACGCGGGTTCGTCTCCGACGTGCGCCGCGCACGAATGCGCGAGCGCTTCGTGGGGGCCAGCACATGAGCGAGGCGGCGATTACCTTCAATCCTTATCGAGCGGTCTGGGAGCTGCTCGACCGTGATCAACGTGCAGCCTATGGCAGCAGCACCACCTTCTACGATCTGCGTGCGAACAGCGTGGATGCGGGAGCCGACACGGAGGCGGTCTCCGAACACAAATGGCTCAGGAGCGGAAAACCCTACTACAAGCTATGGCCGGCATACGCGCTGATGCTGTCGAGAACGTCGCTGGACATCCCCGCGGATTTGTTCCACGTGCCGCACGACGCCTTCGCGATCTGCCTACCGGTCGCGCCGCAGCTCTTCCAGCAGGTCTGGCGCGGGGAGTCGATGGCGATTCGGTCGATCCTGGTGTCGGTCGCCGGTCACGCAAAGCGACCGAATCCCTGCTTGGCGATGGTGATCGACACGGGCACGGAATGGCGCATCGGCGGACACATCGAGCTCGTGCCCGGGCGATCGATCGAATCGAGCATGCGTGACGCCCCCGGCTCGGGCGACGTCCCGCTCGAGATGATCGCGACCGGCCTGCGACTGGCCATCGCAGTGTCGCTACTCGCCGTCTCCGTACATCGCTGCATCGAGCACGACGTGATCGCGGCGCTGCGCGAGCGCTACGACCGCGCGACGACGACCGAGGAGCGTGAGCATCTGGCGGAAAAGTCGCGCCGGCGCGGCGTGAATGGCTGGCGCATCGGCCGTGGCCGCTGCCTTTCGCTCGTCACCCGCTGCGCCGATGACGATTCTCTGCCGACCGGGCGGGAACTCACGTACCAGCACATCCGCGGCGGGCACTTCCACACCGTGCGGCACGGACCGGGCAAGTCCAAGGCCAGGGTGATGTTCTACGAGCCGACCGTCGTGCGGCCCGACCTTCCGCCTCCACCGCTCGAAGTCGCGAGGGCTGGATGAAGGAAAAGGCCGTCCAGAACGCGATCCTGCGCGAGTTCGGCACACGGCGCGATATGCGCTTGTGGCGGGCGAACGTGGGCGTCGCGCGCATCGGCGACTCTCGCAGAGCCGGCGGGCGCATCGTGCGCTTCGGCCTACCTGGCCAGGCCGACCTCACCGGCATCCTACCGAACGGCGTGCGCCTGGAGATCGAAGTGAAGGGCCCCGACGGCCAGCAGACGGAGGAACAGCGCGCCTACCAGCGGATGGTCGAACGCTTCGGCGGCGTCTATGTGCTGGCGCGGTCGGTGCAGGACGTGTGGCAGGCGATCGGGAGTTACCTGCGTGATCAGGGATGATCCGCTCCAGAACGTGCTCAGACGCTTGGCCGGCGTCCGCAAGTGCGGCGACGGCCACGAAGCGCGCTGCCCCGCCCACGACGATCAGCACGCCAGCCTGAGCGTCGCCCTGGGCAACGACGGGCGCGTGCTGCTGCACTGCCACGCCGGGTGCGCGCCCGTCGCGGTGTGCAAGGCGATGGGCCTGCGCTTGGGTGACCTGTTCCCGCCCAGCAACAACGGCGACGGGCACGCGCGCATCGAAGCCACGTACGACTACTGCAATGCCGCCGGCGAATTGGTCTTCCAGGTCGTGCGCCACGAGGGGAAGCAGTTCAAGCAGCGCCGCCCGGACGGCAACGGCGGCTGGTCGTGGAAGCTCGGCCGCACGCCGCGCGTGCTGTACCGCTTGCCCGAGTTGCTCGCGGCCAGCCCCGACGAGCGGGTGTTTGTCGCGGAAGGCGAAAAGGACATCGACCGGCTCGCGTCAGTCGGGCTGATCGCTACGTGCAACCCGGGCGGTGCCGGCAAGTGGAAAAGGCTGTCGGACGACTCGGCGTTGCACGGCCGCCGCGTCGTGATCATCGCCGACAAGGACACCGCCGGACGCGAGCACGCCGCCGACGTCGCGATGCGGCTACAGAACCGCGCCGCGGAAGTCCGCGTGCTCGAGCTGCCCGGTCCCGGCAAGGACGCCAGCGACTGGTTCGACGCCGGCGGGACGGTCGATGAACTGCTCCGCCTGGTGGAAGCGGCGCGGGATGCACCGCCGCTGGCAGCGCGCGCCCCCGGCCCTCGCGGCCAGGCGCGCCCAAACGTGTTCATCGACACCGAGGAGCACCGCGTCGTCCGCGAGACGATCGCGGCGCTGAGCGCCGACCAGGACCTCTACCAGCGCGGCGGCATTCTCGTGCGCGTGATCCGCGATCGCCAGCCCAGCGACGGCATCCTGCGTTGCGACGGCTCGGCCACGATCCAGGCGATGCCGGCGGCGAACCTGCGCGAACGCATGACGCGCGTCGCCACGTTCACCAAGCTGAACCGCAAGGGCGAGGAGGTCGCGGCGCACCCCGCGCCGTGGCTGGTCAGCGCCGTCGAGGCCCGCGCCGAGTGGGACGGCATCCGTCACCTGATGGGCGTCTCCGACACGCCGATCCTGCGGCCCGATGGGTCGATCTGGCAGTCGGGCGGTTACGACGAACGCACTGGCGTCCTGTTCGAGCCGTCGTCCGCGGCGACGTTCCCGCCGATCCACCCCGAAGTCAACATCGACGACGCTGACGTGGCACTGACCACGCTGTTCGAGGTCGTCTGCGACTTCCCGTTCGAGTCCGAGGATCACAAGGCGGCCTGGCTGGCGGCGCTACTCACACCGCTGGCACGCTTCGCGTTCACCGGACCGTCACCTTTGTTCCTGATCGACGCCAACGTCCGCGGCGCGGGTAAGGGCCTGCTGGCCCAAACGATCGGCCGCATCGTGCTCGGCCGCGAGATGCCCGTCAGCAGCTACGCGCACGACAGCGAGGAGATGCGCAAGAAGATCACCGCCATCGCCATCGCCGGCGACCGGATGATCCTCTTCGACAATCTCGAAGGCAGTTTCGGCAACGACGCGCTCGACCGGGCACTGACCAGCACGCGCTGGAAGGACCGCATCCTCGGCAAGAGTGAGGAGGTCGAGCTGCCGCTGATCCCGGCCTGGTACGCGACCGGCAACAACGTCCAAGTCGCGGCCGATACGCTGCGGCGGATAATCCACGTCCGCCTGGACGTGCTCGACGAGCATCCCGAGGACCGGTCGGGGTTCAAGCACGACAACCTACTCGCTTGGATCGAGCGAAATCGCGGGCGGCTGCTGTCGGCTGCGCTGACGATCCTCTCGGCCTACCTGCGCTCCGGTCGGCCGGCGCAAGACCTCAGACCCTTCGGCAGTTTCGAAGGCTGGTCGAACGTCGTCCGAGAGGCGGTCATATGGGTGGGCCTGCCCGACCCGTGTCTGACGCGCACACGTCTTGCTGAATCAGCGGACACAACCGGCGACGCCCTCGGCCAACTCATCGTCGCATGGCGGCAGTACGACTGGTCGGGTCAAGGCGTGGTTGTATCCGACATGCTCCGGCAGTTGTACCCGTCCGGCGGCCCACCGCCGAACGACGATGCATCCATCGCGATGCGGGCGGCTCTGGAGAACGTCGTCGGGTGCCCGGCTGGGAAAGCCCCGGCCACACGCCAGGTTAGCAACAGGTTGCGGCATTTCCGGCGTCGGGTCGTCGGGGGCGTGTACCTGGACTTCCACCCCAATGAGTACCACCGCGGCGGGATGGTCTGGAGGCTTCGAAATGTCGAGCCGGGCATCTGACTTGCGAAACTGCGAATCTGCGAATCATCTTCGCCCCCCTTCGCGCGCGAACTTCAAGGGTCTGCGGAATACAAGAATCACTCTGTATACGGGCGGAAACAGATTCGCAGAGTCGCAGGTTCGCAACGGCCTCGCTGCCGGAAGGTCCGAGGAGCGCGTCAGGTCCGCGTGCGCCGCAGGCCGCCTCGGGCCCGCCCGGCATGGTTCCTTCCGGGCCATGCGTTTTCCTGAGGTCCGCGGGAACACCTCGCAACCGCGACAGAGTTTCTTTCGCCTGTCCGACTTGGACCACCCGGGCGGCCCCGTTCGCGTTTGGGGCCAACGTCGGCGACCCGGAAGGGCCAGGCGTACCGGCGTACCACCCGGGCGGCCCGTGCGCCGCGGGCGCCCATTGGGGGACGACGGCCAGTGGATGGCCGAACTGCGGATCGATCAGCCTGTGCCCGGTTGGTTCGGAGGTGAAGGATGGAGCGACGAGAAGATGGGGCCAAGTTCATGATCAACTTTGAGACAGAGGCTGGCGTCTTTCGAGCCGCATTCCGGACAGAAATGGAAGTGTTTCCCAACGTCCTCGCCGTCTCGCCATGTGCGCACTTGATACTCCAGCGTGCACATCTGGCACTTGAACCAAAGCACGCGATGTCCATCAACATGGCTCTTCGTAGCGAGCTGACGAGCGGTAGTGTCATCCCAGGGGCACAACGGCGGGAGCGGCGGCACCTTGAGTTCTTCCACTTTCATCCGTTTGCGTTCGTATCGCTTCGCCATGATCCAGCCCTTCGTTTATTCGCGTGGGACAGATGCGACTCATTATCCGCACAAGCCATGGGCTCGGTCCAGCGAGATTCTGTACCCGCTGTGACTGTGAGATCAACGACATGGAGGTCATGGGAAAATGAACCTTGAGTTGCGGCCGCTGGCCGAGATCAAACCGTATCACAGGAACCCGCGCGACAACGATGCGGCGGTGGACGCGGTAGCCGAGTCGATCCGGCGGTTTGGATTTCGCCAGCCGATCGTGGTCGACGCGGACGGCGTCATCGTCTGCGGGCACACGCGCTGGAAGGCAGCGCAGAAGCTCGGGCTCGAGCAGGTGCCGGTGCATGTCGCCCGCGACCTGACGCCCGAGCAAATTCGCGCGTACAGGATTGCCGACAACAAGACCGCCGAGCTGGCCGAGTGGAACCTGGAGCTGCTGCCGATCGAACTGGCGGAACTCCAGGGCGCCGGCATCGATTGGTCGCTGCTTGGGTTCGACGCCGACGAGCTGGCGAAACTGCTCGACCCGGGCGTGAAGGAAGGTCTGACCGACCCGGATGACATTCCCGAGCCGCCGGACGAGGCCATCACGAAACCCGGCGATCTGATCGTCCTCGGCGATCACCGGCTGCTCTGCGGCGACAGCGGCTCGGCGGCTGATGTGGACCGACTGATCGATGGTCAGCCAATCCACCTGGTCAACACCGATCCGCCGTACAACGTGAAAGTCGAGCCGCGCAGCAACAACGCGATCGCCGCGGGACTGTCGTCATTCGCTGGGACGCACAAAGGCGTGAAGGCGCTGGACGCGCAGGGCCTGCACCACAGCGGCTTCGACGTGGCCCGCGGCAAGACTGGCATCAAGCACCATCAGAAGCTCGACCTGGAGCGGCACCCGGAGAAGGCGAAGGCCACGCATCGGAAGATGCGCGCCAAGGACCGTCCGCTGGCGAACGACTTCGTGTCGGACGAGGAGTTCGACCGGCTGCTGCGCGCCTGGTTCGGCAACATCGCCCGCGTGCTGCTGCCCGGACGAGCGCTGTACTGCTGGGGCGGCTACGCGAACTGCGCGAACTACCCGCCCGTGCTGAAGGTTTGCGGGCTGTACTTTTCGCAGGCGATCATCTGGGTCAAGGAGCATCCGGTCCTCACGCGCAAAGACTTCATGGGCAACCATGAATGGTGTTTCTACTGCTGGCGCGAAGGCGCGGCGCACGTCTACCTCGGGCCAAATAACGCGACCGATGTGTGGTCCGTCAAGAAGGTCAATCCACAGAGCATGGTGCATTTGACGGAAAAGCCCGTCGAGCTGGCGGTGCGCGCCATGCAGTACTCGTCGCGCGCGGGTGAGAACGTGTTAGACCTGTTCGGCGGCAGCGGCTCGACGCTGATCGCGGCGGAGCAGACCGGCCGGCGCGCGTTTCTGATGGAACTCGACCCGCTCTACTGCGATGTCATCGTCCAGCGGTGGGAGAAGTTCACAGGGCTGAAGGCGGAGCGGATCACGGACCGTGAGAACGCCCCGGTTGTGGCCGAGGCGTCCGTGGAGGGCTGAGATGCGTCGTAGGCAGCGCTATGACAGGTCGGGCTGCGACTCCTCGGCGGGCAGGTCGGGTACGACCAGGATCGTGACGGGGTACTCGATGGGCTGGTCCCATTCGTTCACCCCGATCAGCGCGCGGGCCTTGATCACCGGCCCGATGGCCTGCGTGTCGACCACGCGCGGCTCGCGGAAGGTCAGGTCGCCCATCATGGTCTGCGACAGCATCGTGTGCAGGCCGTCCAGGATGTGGGAGTGTACTTCAGTCGTCATCGCGGTTCTCCTTTGCGGAAACGTGGTTGGCTCCGGCTTCCTCGGCCAGAGCGAAAAACTCTGTCATCGCGTCCAGGTGGACGCTGCACGTGGCGGCGTAGTTCCGCCGGTAGCGGACGTCGAGGATGCTGCGCTCGCGCAGAAATGCGAGCGCGACCGCGACGTTCGTGAACGTGACGTCGCGGCCGGCGTTGCGCTCGTAGGTGACGAGCGCCTCCAGCGTGAAGCCGGTTTCGCCGAGCTCGTCGGCCGCATGGGCGATCTGCTCGAACGCGGCCCGCGGGCAGCGGTGCTCGTACGGCTGCCCGCGGACCGGCACGACCTTGCGGACCAGGTGGTGGCCCAGGACCTCGAAGGTCTCCTCGCGCTGGGAGATGGTCGCGGCCACGAGCTACACCTCCACCGCGACGGCGGCGCTGGCGAACTGCCCGCGCTCGACTTTGCGGAACCGGGCCGCGTCGCCCTTCGTGGCCATCTCGCGGATGATCGCGGCGTACAGCGTGGCCTCGGGCGTCTTGCCGCCGGGGCTCGACCACAACCCACGCTCGGCCATCGCGTCGATCATCTCCTTGGCCCGCATCGGCTGGCCAGCATCGGCCAGGACCTGGGCCGCGGCGTCCAGCGCGCTGACCCGCTTGGGCTTCGGTTCGGCGGCGGGCTTGCGCGTGCGGGTCTTCTTCTCGGGCACCGGCTGGCCGGTGATGACCTCGACGTTCGGGTTGACCTCGGGCTCCGCGGCCTCCGCGCGAGCGGCGGTGATGCCCTGATCGGCGGGCGTGACCTCCGCGCTGGCCTTCTTCGAGCGCCGGTTCGCCGGCGCCTCGTCGCCCACCGCCCGCCGCAGGCGCTGGGCGCTCTTGATGCGGATGCGCTTGCCCGTGGCGGTGTTCGTCGCGTTCCACCCTCCATGCGTGTTGGTGCTGTCGATCCGCACCGTCACGATGCGGTCGCTCACTTTGGCGCTGTACGCGTGTCCGATCTTGATCTCGTCCTTCTTCATGGCCGTCTCCTTATGTGTTTGGCCTCGTCAGGCCCGGGTCTCCAGCGCCCGGGCGACCCGCCGGAGCGGGTTTCGGCGGCTTCAGGCGAGCAGGTCGTCATACGCCTCGAGCTTGGTCAGCGCGGCCTGGACGTCGTCCCACAGGCTGGTGCGCAGCCAGACCAGCGCCATGTGGGCGTCCTTCGTGTTCTCCGCGCTCTCGATCCGGCCGATGGCCTCGCTGAGCTTGTCGCGGAGCCAGGTCATGTCCTCGTGGGCCTTCAGCGCGATGTACGCGGCCTTGACCGCGAGGTCCGCCTTGCGGCCGTCGTCGGTCGCTTCGCCGACGTTGCCGGCCTGGTGCGCGGCGATGCGGTTGGCGAGTGCTCGCTCGACGATCGGCAGCGTCTTTTCGTTCTTTTTCGCTGGCATGGTGCTCTCCTCCGGTTAGTTGACGGGAACCGTGATGATGCGGTGCGTACCGTCCGGCATCTCGTGGTCGCACACGTACGCGAACTCGACGCCCGCGGCGGCCAGGCGGTCGATCTCAGCCTGCTCGGCGACGTAGTTCTTGCCGCCAAGCAGAATCGCCTCGCCCTTGCCGCTGGCGTGCGTCCACTGGATGGCCTCGTGGGCCGTCGGGAACTCGATTGCCTTGAACTCGATGCTCATTGGTGTGCCTCTGCGCTACTTGGCGTAAATGGTCTCGGCCAGGCCGGCCGCCAGGACGTCGACGATCGCGGCGGCCAGCGGCGTGGTCGGACGGATGTCCCAGCCGCGGTCGAAATTCGCGGCCGTCGTTTGCGTGTCGAGCTGCTTGAGCCAGAGCTTCGAGATGCGGCTGTCGCCCAACTCGAAATCCGGCGACTCGGCGTGCTCGGGGAAGACCAGGGCGTCGAAGCGGTGCCCGGCGATCGTGCCGACCACCCAGGACCCGCCGCAGCTCGTGCGGCGCTGAACCTTCGTGATCCGCAGCGTTTCCAGGATCTCGCTGGCGTCCGGCGTCTGGTTCGTGTCGTTCGTCGTCATCGGCGTTGCTCCTTTGCGTTGCGACAGTCACATCAGTTCGCTGCTTTTCGCCGGGAATCCACTCGGGTGGCCGGAATTCTGCGATTTCTCAGCAGAATCTGCGGCAGGTCCGAGTGCGCTCTCGGGCGCGGCGGGAACCCGCCTTTCGCCCGCGCTGAGCATGGCGACCAGCGCGTCCAGCCCGGCACCGCGGTCGTGGGCGCCGTCCTGGTAGCCCTGCGTGTAGGCCTGCAGGAGCGCGCGGCGGACCTGCGGCCCGTAGACCTCGTGGAAATCGAGCCGGTCCAGGCCGCGGCGCTCGAGCGTTTCGATCCCCAGGCGGCCGTGGGCGATGCCGGCCAGCAGCGCCTCGATCCGGGCGGGCGTGGTCGTCTTTGTCTTGCGCTTCGACATGGTCCTACCTCCGTTGGGTGTGCGGGGCGCTCACCAGCCCTCGATCTCCCGGATCACCCGGCCCGTGAGCAGCGGAATGGACCGGCCGTCGGGCGTGATGGCGTACAGGCTGGCCCCCGTACGAGCCGCCGCGCGCCAGGCGGCGTTGAACGCGGTGCTGTGGCTGCGGAAGGTCCGCGTGTCGCCCGTGATGCGGTAGCCCCCCTCGATCTTTCGGATGCTGATCCGTGTGGTCCGCTTCGTCATGTTGCGTTTCGTGGTCATCGGAATTGCTCCTCGCATTGGTTTGGGGGGTTACGCCGGCGTGGGGACGAACAGTTCGCCGACCTCCCAGATCTCACGCCCGTAGGCGGTGTCGACCAGGTACGACCAGGCGTCGACGCCGTTGCGGCGGAAGGTGCAGACTCGGACGATCTGGCCGGGCTCGCCGTCTTCGCGGCTGACCACCAGGGTCCCGGGCGTCAGGCGGCGGTTGGTTTTCGTGGTCGCGTTCATCGTCGTTTCTCCATCGCGTACGCCCCATGCGTACAGACACATGAGTCGCTCGTTTTCCGGGGAAAGCAAGGCGATCGGGCGAGGAATTCGAGATATTCTTGCATGTCTTGGCGCCAGGTCCGAGTCGGCGGCCCGCCGGGCGCTGAGAGCGCTCTCGCCCGCATCCGGGCGGCCTGGACCCGATACTCGTTACATACGCCGCCCCGGGGCCGCCCTGTCGGACCCGGGGGCGGCCGTGGGCGGGAGGCGGCGTGATGGCCGGCGCCGAGGCCAAGCTGAACCCCACGGCGCTCCCCGTGGCGGAGGCGGCCCGGCTGCTCTCCGCCGTGGGCGGGCAGGCCGTCACGGTCGAGATGCTGGAGGCCGACGTCGCGGCTGGCGCGCCGACCAACGCCGATGGCACGCTCAACTTGGTCCACTACGCGGCGTGGCTCGTACGGGAGATGGCTTCCGGTGCCGATTGACCCGCGCAAACTGAAGCCAACGGAACTGGTCCGGCTGCTCAACAGCACGCCGCTCGGTGAGGTCATCTCCGAGCGGCAGTTGCACCGGCACCGCGCGCGGGCGGGTTTTCGCATCGGTGACGGCCGCACCCTCGACCTGCTGCGCTACGTGGCATGGCTGACGATCGAACGCCACCGGCCGCGGCCCGAGGCGGACGGACTTACCGGCTACGAGGCGCACAAGGAGCGCGCCGCGCAGCGCAACCGCGAGATGGCGCTGCTGGGCCGAGACATCGCCACGGGTGAGTGGGTCCACGCGCCGCGGAACCCGGAGCAGCGCATCCGGGCCGAACGCAACTTCCGCCACTTCTGCGAGGTGTATTTTCCGCAGACCTTTCACCTGCCGTGGTCGCCTGACCACCTGAAGGTGATCGCGAAGATCGAGCAGGCTGTTCTGGAAGGCGGGCTGTTCGCGATGGCGATGCCGCGCGGGTCGGGAAAGACCAGCCTCTGTGAAGTCGCCTGCCTGTGGGCGCTGGTGTATGGGCACCGGGAGTTTGTCGCGCTGATCGGCAGCGACGAGGAGCACGCCGCCGGCATGCTCGACAGTATCAAGGTCGAGCTGGAATCGAACGACCTACTCGAGGACGACTTCTCGGAGGTGGTCGGCCCCGTACGGGCGCTGGAGGGCATCCATCAGCGGGCAGCCGGGCAGATCTACCGCGGCAAGCAGACGCACATCGGCTGGACGGCGCGCGAGATCGTGCTGCCCACGTTGCCGCCGCTGGAATGGCTGGGGAACCACTCGCCGCGGTCCAACGGCGCAATCGTCTGCGTGGCCGGCATCACGGGGCGTATCCGCGGCATGAAGCACAAGCGCGCGGACGGGAGCAGCGTCCGGCCGTCGCTCGTGCTGATCGACGATCCGCAGACGGACGAGTCCGCACGGTCGCCGTCGCAGTGCATGACGCGCGAACGCATCCTGGCCGGCGCGATTCTGGGGCTGGCGGGCCCGGGACGTAAGATCGCTGGCCTGATGACGCTGACGGTCGTGCGCCCGGACGACCTGGCCGACCGCATCCTGGATCGCGAGAAGCACCCCCAATGGCAGGGCGAACGGACAAAGATGGTCTATGCCTGGCCCACGGACGAAGCGCTGTGGGCCCGCTACGCCGAATTGTGGCGACTGGGTATGCAGGCCGACCGCGGGATCGCTGAGGCGACCGAGTTCTACCGCGCCAATCGGGAGGCGATGGACGCCGGCGCTCTCATCGCCTGGCCGGAACGGCATCATCCCGATGAGCTTTCCGCCATCCAGCACGCGATGAACCTCAAGCTCGACCGGGGCGAGGCGGCGTTCTGGGCGGAGTACCAGAACGAGCCGCTGCCTGAGGAGCAGGTCGATGACGAGCTGCTCACGGTCGACCAGATTCTGGCGAAGCTCAACGGTCAGCGCCGGGGCGAAGTGCCGCTGGCGGCCACGCACGTGACCATGTTCGTCGACGTGCAGGCGAAAGCCCTCTTCTGGCTCGTCGCCGCGTGGGAGAACGACTTCAGCGGCTACGTCCTCGACTACGGGACCGAGCCGGATCAGAAGGCGGAGTATTTCACGCTGCGTGACATTCGGCGCACGCTGGGAGCCGCCGCACCGCGGGCCGGGATCGAGGGGGCGATCTACGCGGGGCTGGAGCGGTTGACGGAGCGCACGCTCGCGCGCGAGTGGCAACGCGACGACGGGGCGCAGGTGCGGATCGACCGCTGTCTGATCGACGCGAACTGGGGCCAGTCGTCGGACGTCGTGTACCAGTTCTGCAGACAGAGCAAGTTCGCTGGCGTCGTGCTGCCCAGCCACGGCCGCTATGTCGGCGCGTCGTCCATCCCGTTCAGCGAGTACAAGCGGAAACGCGGCGACCGCGTGGGGCTGAACTGGCGCATCCCGGTGGTCACCGGCCGGCGCACTGTCCGCCACGTCGTGTTCGACACGAACTACTGGAAGTCGTTCATCCAGGCCCGCCTGGCGGTGCCGATGGGTGATCCGGGCTGCCTGTCCCTGTTTGGTCGGCAACCAGAACGCCATCGCCTGCTCGCGGAGCACCTGACCAGCGAGTACCGCGTCAAGACCGAGGGGCGAGGCCGCACGGTCGATGAGTGGAAGCTGCGGGTCGACGGCCTCGACAACCACTGGCTGGACTGCCTGGTCGGCTGTGCCGTCGCGGCGTCGATGGGTGGTGCGGCGCCACCGGGACTGGTCGGTGAGGTGTCTAGGCCGCGGCAGGTGGTGCGGCTATCGGAGTTGCGGAGGGCCCGACAGTGATCGTCACGGCCCCCGGAGACGCCAGTCGTGAGCGCCGCGGCATCGAGTGTCCGCGCTGCGGTTGCCGGCATTTTCGCGTGATCTACACGCGCGCGGCCTGGGGGAACCGGATTATCCGACGGCGCGAGTGCCGGCATTGTGGGAAGCGGATCACAACCTACGAGCGTGCGGGTTCGTGACTACGTGCCGGCGGTGGGCTGTGAGGTCTATATGCGTAACGATGTTGGCATCCGCTGGGGTTTGGCGTTGCACGTCAAAGCTGCATGGCGTAAGTAACGGGTAGACAACCAAGCCGGGGAATCCCGGAGGCGAGCGGTCGGCGGCTGATCCCCGCTGGCTCTCACGCGAGCAAACAGGCCGTATGGGGCCATACCCCCGTGCGGCCTTTCTGTTTGGCCTCGCCTCACCCGGCCGGTCTGGCGGGATGGTGTAACGGCAACATGCCGGCTTCATGCGCCGGCGCTGCGGGTTCAAGTCCCGCTCCCGCAAGTGGAGCACGCGATGCCTGAGGAAATCACGAGCGCGATCCACGAGGCGGCTCAGCAGCCGGCCGAGGTGTCGGTCGACGGCCAGACGGTCAAGCAGCAGCAGCTGCGCGACCAGATCGAGGCGGATCGCTACCTCGCCAGCAAGGACGCGGCGAAGCAAGGCCTCGGCGTGCGGATGACGAAGGTCGTGCCTCCGGGAGCGGTGTGACGGTGTTTCAGTGGCTGCGACAGCTCGGCGCGCGCAAGAACCGCAGCGCGACTGCCCCGCGCGGTCGGCTGCTGGTTGTGCGCGGCAAGTACGACGCCGCCCAGACCACGCATGAAAACCGCCGCCACTGGGCGAATGCGGACCACCTCTCTGCCGACGCCGCCATGGGTGCCGATGTGCGGCGAGTGCTGCGCAGCCGGGCCCGCTACGAGGTCGCCAACAACAGCTACGCCAAGGGCATTGTCCTGACGCTGGCGAACTACGTCGTCGGCACCGGTCCGCGGCTGCAGATGCTCACCGACGATTCGGAAGCCAACCGCCTCATCGAGCAGGAGTTTATGCGTTGGGCCAGGGCGGTCGGTCTGGCTCACAAGCTCCGCACGATGCGCATCGCGCAGTGCGAAAGCGGCGAGTGCTTCGGCCTGCTGACCAGCAACCCGCGCATCACCGCGCCGGTGCAGCTCGACCTGCGGCTGATCGAGGCCGACCAGGTCTCGACGCCGTTCGGCGTGCTGCCGCCGGAAGAGCGGGCCGTTGACGGCATCGTCTTCGACGGCTTCGGCAACCCGATCGCGTACTACGTGCTGCGGCGCCATCCCGGCGAGCAGCGCGCCTGGCGCGCCGGCCCTGACGACTACAACCTCATGCCCGTGGAATCGGTTGTGCATCTGTTCCGGGCGGAGCGCCCGGCGCAGAGCCGCGGCATCCCCGAGGTTACCAGCGCGTTGTCGCTGTTCGCGACGCTGCGGCGCTACACGCTGGCCGTGCTGGGCGCGGCGGAGCAGGCCGCGCTGCCGTCGGGCGTGATTTACACGGACGCGCCTGCCGACGCCGAATCGGCCGCGGTCGAGCCGATGGATACGGTCGAGATGGACCGCGGCACGTGGATGACGATGCCGTACGGCTGGAAGATCGGCCAGGTCAAAGCCGAGCAGCCCACCACAGTGTACGGTGACTTCAAACACGAGGTGATCAACGAGATCGCCCGCTGCCTGAACATGCCGTTCAACATCGCCGCCGGCAATTCGTCGGGCTACAACTACGCCTCGGGGCGGCTCGACCATCAGGCCTTCTTCAAGGCGATTCGCGTCGATCAGAACTTCCTCGGCGATATGGTCCTCGACCGGCTGCTCAAGGCGTGGCTGGACGAGGCTGTGCTCATCGAGGGCTACCTGCCGCAGTGGCTCCGGCAGCTGGGGGTCGACCTGCCGCACCAGTGGTTCTGGGACGGGTTCGAGCATGTCGATCCGCAGAAGGAAGCCGGCGCTCAGGCCACGCGGCTGCAGAGCAACACCACGACGCTCGCGGCGGAGTACGCCAAGGCCGGGCTCGACTGGGAATCCGAGCTCCGCCAGCGCGCCCGCGAGTTGGCGCTGATGCGTGAGCTGGGGCTCACCGCGCAGACGCCGACTTCGCCAGCCGCCCCCACCGAAACCGACAGTCAGGAGAACGAGGACGATGTCACGGAAGACGTTGACGCCCGCGCGCTCGCGTGAGGCGCATGAACAGGTGCCCGATCGAATCGAGCTGCGCTGTCAGCCCGGGCGGATCACGCTCGAGGCCCTGGCCGTCGAGGGTGAGGCCGAGGTCATTCCGCGCTTCACGATGGTGGCGTACACGGGTGAGCCGCTGCGAGTGGAAGGCTGGCGGTTCCCGGTCGTGGTCGACCTCGAGGGGTTGTCCATCCCGTCGCAGCGTCGGCCGGTGCGATTCGGCCACAGCATGTACGCGGGGGTCGGGCACACCGAGCGTATCGCCGTGGAGGCGGGCCGGCTGATCGCCGAGGGCATCGTGTCGCGCGACACGGGCGCCGCGCGCGAGGTCGTCGCCAGCGGCAAGCGCGGTTTTCCCTGGCAGGCGTCGATCGGAGCGCAGGTTGCCCAGGCCGAATTCATCCGCGCCGGCAAGAGCGTCACCGTGAACAGCCGCACGTTCGAGGGGCCGCTGTATGTGGCTCGGCGGACGGTGTTGGGCGAGATCAGCTTCGTGGACCTGGGGGCGGACGGGAATACCACCGCGACGATCGCGGCGCAGCAACAGGAGAACGAACTCATGGATGAGACCAAGGACACGGAGGTCCTCGACAACGTGGCGCCCGAGGCGCCGCAGGACGACGTCGCGCGTGACGAGGCGACGGGCGCCGGCACGGAGGCCGGCCCCGCCGCCGGCGCGACGCCGGCACCAGTCGTCAACCCGGTCGCGGACATTCGCGCGCAGGCGCTGGCAGAGACCAAGCGCATCGCCGCGATCCGTTCAATCCTCGGTGGGCGGCTGCCCGAGATCGAGGCGCGGGCGATCGCCGAGGGCTGGACCCCGGACCGCACGGAACTGGAGAAGCTCCGTGTGACGCGCCCCAAGGCGCCGGCTGTGCACGTCACCGAGACGGCCGTCACCGGCCAGGTGCTCGAGGCTGCGTGCCTGCAGGCCGCGCGGGTCGAGAAACTCGAGCGGTACTTCGAGGCGCCGGTCCTCGACGAAGCGGATCGGCAGTTCGACGGTCGCCTCGGCCTGGCCGAGCTGATCGTCGAAGCGGCCCGGGCCAACGGGTACGTCGGCCGCGAGCGGCGCGTGACGCCGGAGATGCTGCGCTACGCCTTCGGCCGGGAAATCCGCGCCGCGGCGTCGACGATCGACATCGGCGGAATCCTCAGCAACGTCGCGAACAAGTTCCTGCTCGAAGGCTTCTTCTCGGTCGAGCGGACCTGGCGGAACATCTGCGCCGTTCGCAACGTGTCCGACTTCAAGACCGTCACGAGCTACCGGCTGATCGGCAAGGACCAGTACGAGCAGGTCGCACCGGGCGGCGAGCTGAAGCACGGCACACTGGGCGAGCAGGCCTACACGAACAAGGCCGACACCTACGGCTTGCTGCTGGCGATCGACCGCCGGGACATCATCAACGACGATCTCGGGGCGATCACGACCGTGCCGCGCAAGCTGGGGCGGGGCTCCGGCCTGAAGATCAACGACATCTTCTGGTCGATCTTCATGAACAACGCCGCGTTCTTCAGCGCCGGCAACACCAACTATCTGACGGGCGCCGACACGGCGCTGTCGATCGAGGGCATGTCCAAGGCGGAGAAGGCGTTCCTGGATCAGACCGATCCGGACGGCAAGCCGCTGGGCGCCATGCCGGCGGTGGTGCTGGTGCCCACGGCGCTGAGCGCCATGGCCACGGTGCTCTACAAGTCGCTGGAGATCCGCGACACGACCGCCAGCACGCGGTACCCGGTCGCCAACCCGCACACGGGCAAGTTCCGGGCGGAGGTCAGCCGCTATCTGAGCAACGCGCAGTACACGGGCTACTCGGAGAAGGCCTGGTACCTGCTGGCCGATCCCATCGACCTGCCGGTCATCGAGGTCGCGTTCCTGAATGGTCAGGAGGCGCCCACGATCGAAACCGCCGACGCCGACTTCAACGTGCTCGGCGTGCAGATGCGCGGCTACCACGATTTCGGCGTCGCGCTGCAGGAACCGCGCGGCGGGATCAAGAGCAAGGGCGAGGTGTAGCGGATTGGGCCAAACCACGAAGGAGTGACAAAGGATGGCACAGGCAACATTCGTGCATGACGGCAGCGCGGTCGACTACACGCCCGGCTCCGCGGTGGCCGCGGGCGATGTCATCGTCCAGGGCGAACTCGTCGGAGTTGCGCGCACGCCGATCGCAGCGAACGCGCTCGGGTCGCTGGCGGTGGACGGCGTGTTCGACTTCGCCAAGACGACGGGCGGCGGCACCGCGATCACCGCGGGCGCCAACGTGTATTGGGACGACACGAACAACGTCGCCACAACTACCGCGAGCGGCAACAAGCTGCTCGGCAAGTGCGTCAAGGCGGCCGCGGACGCCGCGGCCACGGTACGCGTGCGGCTGATGCAGTAGGAGCGCCGGCGTGACCGACCTGCTCGAACAAGGCGCCGCGTGGCTGCAGGAGCAGCGCACGCGTCACCTGTCGCGGACGGTCACCTACCTCCGCGGCGGCGACAGCGTGGACCTGCCGGCCACGATCGGGAGCACCACCTTCGAGCAGGCCGACGAGTACGGCGTACTCCACCGCACGGAATCGCGGGACTACTTGATCACGGCGGCGGACCTCGTCCTGGCGGGCAAGCAGGACCTGCCCCGGGCGGGCGACCGCATCCGGGAGACGGACGGCGACCAGATCTTCCTCTACGAGGTGATGGCGCCGGGCGGCGAGCCGCCATGGCGCTACAGCGACGCGTACCGCCGCACGCTGCGCATCCACACGAAACACGTAGGCATGGAGCGTTGAAACCCATGAGCGATGGCAAGCCGGAAGTGTGCCAGTTCCAGCCGACGTGCCTGAAGGACCTGGGCGAGATTCGCTCGGCGGTCTTCGGCAACAACCACCCGGAGAAATCCCTCCTGGTGCGCATGGAGCGCGTTGAATCCCGGCTCGCGGCGATTCAGAAGCTCTCCTTCGCCACGCTCTGCGGCGTGGGCACGCTGCTGCTGAAGTTCATCGGCACCTGGCTGGAAGGCCTGATGCGAGGTTCGTGATGCCGGACAGCACACTCATCACTCTGGCTGATGCGGTCGTTGCCAGCCTCAACGCCGGCACGTTCAGCCTCTCGTTCCAGGCGGAGCGCGGCTACCGCCCCGTGGCGGAGCTGCCCGCGCTGCAGGCGGTAATGGTCACAGTCATCCCCAAGAGCCTCGCGATCAGCGCGGCGTCGCGCGCGGACGGTTTCTATGACTGCGCGATCGACATCGGCGTGCAGCGCAAGGTCGACGTTGACGATCCGGCGGCGCTGGACGCGCTGATGAAGCTGGTCGAGGAGATCGGCGATTACCTGCGCTACCGCAAACTCGATGGATTCGCCGTGGCGGCCTGGCTGGCGCTCGAGAACGAGCCGGTCTTCGCGCCGGAGCACCTGGAGCAGTACCGGCAGTTCACCAGTGTGCTGACGGTCACATACCGGGTGCGGAGGTGATCGGCCATGCCGCTGCAGTGGTTCGCGGGCTTCGAGGCGTCCGACCTCGCGGAGATGGTGAGCTTCACGGCCGCGACGGTGGGCACGGCGTACAAGCGCAGCGGCTCGTACGGCTGCCGACTCACGGTTCCGACCGGTACGACCCTCGTGAACATCGCCGTGGCCAACGGCTACGACGCCAACGGGAACCCGACCACGGTCAGCCGGACAGCGTACACGATCGGATTCGGCCTGCGCGTAATCGCGCTGCCGCAAACGGCGGGTCAATGGGAGCACCTGGTCTTCATTGGATCGGGCGTCACGCACCGGGCGTCACTGCGCCTGGGCCAGGATGGTACGCTGCGCCTGCACATCGGCGCGGTGGGCTCACCGCACCTGGGGAGCTTCGGGCCCGTCCAGCTGAACCGCTGGTACTACTGCGAGCTGGCGGTGCTGTTCGACCGGTACGTCTGGCGCATGGATGGAAACGTCGTGGCGCAGGGTCTCGGCGGCCCGGGCGGGTCGATGAACGTGGCGTATCTCGGGAAGCGCTTCAACCTCGCCTCGCAGGGCTATACGGTCGAGGTGGACGACATCTACACGTGCGACGACGCGATGTTCTTCGGGCCGACGGTGCGTGTGGCGCGCCTCAACGCGAACGTGAACGGCTCGCAGTTCGGTTGGTACCCGTACCCTCCGGACGAGCCGCCGCCCGAGGCCGAGCCCAAGGGAGGCTGACGTGGATTACTGGGAATACGTCAGCCAGGTTCCGCAGGACGGGGACGGCACGTACCTCGACGGCAGCTACCCCGGGGCGGCGTTCAACGTCGGCGTCGCCGATGTGGCGCTCGCGCCCGGCGAGCGCGTTGTCGCGGCGGCCGCGGCCGTGTGCTGGCGGAACAACAGTGGCGGCAACGGGCGCGTCACGCTGCGGGTCGGCGCCAGCGAACAGGCCACTGCCAACTTCAACCCGAGCGGTGCCTACGACACGGTCTTCGTTTTCGCCCGCAACTCGCCGGCCACGGCCAAGCCGTGGACGCGGGCCGAGGTCAATGCCGCGCTGGTCGGGGCGGTCGTCAACACCGGCTATGGCCTGCGGGCCACACAGGCCGGGCTGCACGTGCTGCTGTACACGCCGCCCGTCGTGCCCCTCAAACCGAAGGAGTGGCCCATGAACTTCAAGGCGCTCGATTCGCTCACCGCGACGGGATCGGACCAGGCCGTTGAGGTGCCGCGCGGCGCCACGCTGATCGTGCGGCCGCTGGCGGCGAATGTGGAGGTCCGGGACGTGTCCGGTGCGGCCGCGAAGCTGACGATCCCGGCCGACTCGATGGTGATGCTCGGCCCGTCCTACGGCCAGACGGTGTACCTGCGCGCGACGGCCGGCACGGTGATCGAGCTCGGGCTCACGTAGTGCGTCCGGCAGTCATGGAGGACTGAAACATGGCCAACTTCGTACTGGGGATGAACGCCAAGCTGTACCACGGCGCGGCCGGAGGTCCCGCATCTACCGAAATGACCAACGTCCGCAACGTCACGCTCAACCTGGAAGCGGGTGAGGCGGATGTCACCACGCGGGCCAATCAGGGCTGGCGGGCGACGGCGCCCACGCTGCGCGAGTGCTCGGTCGAGTTCGAGATGGTCTGGGACCCCGCCGATGCGGGGTTCACCGCCATCAAGAACGCCTACCTCACCGCCGGCCTGATCGCGCTGAAGGTGCTGGACAAGGAAGGCGGCCAGGGGCCGGACGGCGACTTCTCGATCATCTCCTTCAGCCGCAGCGAGGAGCTGGAGGAGGCGATCACGGTCAGCGTGACCGCCAAGCTCGCGGTGTACCGCACCTGGGTCACGGGGAGCTGACGGCGATGAAGACATTTGCCGACAACGCCGGGCGAACATGGACGATCGCCATCAACGTCGACGTGCTCAAGCGCGTGCGCGGCTTGGTCGACGTGAACCTGCTCGACATCATCGACGGGAAGCTCATCGAGCGGCTGTACCGCGATCCGGTGCTCCTGTGCGACGTCGTATACGCCGTGTGCAAGCCCGAGGCGGACGCCCGGAACGTGAGCGATGAGGACTTCGGGCGCGCGATGGCGGGCGACGCGATCGAGCAGGCGACAAAGGTGCTCCTGGAGGAACTGGTGCTTTTTTCCCCGAGCCCGAGAGATCGGGCGAACCTGCAGCGCGTGCTCGAGACCACCTGGCGGGTGATGGACAAGGCGCGGGACCTCGTGGAGGCCCGGCTGGCGACGGTCGACGCGGAGCAGATCGTCGTCCAAGCGCTCGCGACGTCTGGGACCTCATCTGGCAGTGCGCCGGGATTGCCGGCGTCGATCCCGGACGGCTGACGCTGCGCGAACTGCTCGCGCTGGCCGAGGCGCGCGCCAAGGACGAATGGGCACGGATGAGCGCGCTACTGGCGCTGCTCGCGAACTGCCATCGCGACCCGAAGAAGACGCGGGTCTTCCGCCCCGCGGATTTCGACCCGTTTGCACGGCGGACCGCGCCGGTGGAGGTCGGAATGGAAGCGATCAAGGAGTTCTTTACCACAGGCAAACTCCCGGGCACGGATGCTCGGGTGCAGTGATGTGAGGCACAGCGTAAGGAGAATGCACATGCCTCTTCCGGAAGAAGTCGTGACGAGCGTGTCGTCCACCAACTTCAAGTCGCTGGGCGACGGTCCGTCGTTCTACCACAACCTGGCGATGAGCAACGCGGTCAACCAGCAGAACCTGGCGGCGCAGAATGCCATTGCGCAGCAGCAGGCGCTGGGCACCGTGCTGACCGCCGCCGTCGGCAAGATCGTCAAGGCCCTGACCGAGGCGGACGCCGAGGAGGCGGTGTCGCTCAGCAAGGTCATGAGCGGCGACGATGTGGCCCAGAAGATCGCCAGCCTGATCGGGGCGCTGGGCTTCGGCCAGATCGGGGCCAAGACGGCCCAGACCACGCCGCCGCCGACCGGCACGTAGTCGGCTCCAGTGATGGCGCCCGCGGAGTGGCCGATGCGGCGCTCCGCGGGCGTTTTCCTGTGCCGGAGACGAGGTGTGCGGCATGATCACGATGCAGATCAAGACCCTATTCTTCGACAAGCAGACCGTGCTGCGCGCCGTGGACAAGGCCAAGCGCGCCGTGCTGTCGAAGGCGGGCGCGTTCATCCGCACCACCGCCAAACACAGCATCCGCACGAAGAAGGGCAGCGCGCCGGCGGGCCAGCCGCCGCACTCGCACGAGGGCTCGCTGCGCCGGCTGATCTACTTCGGGTACGACCCGGCCAGCGATTCCGTCGTGGTTGGACCGGTGGGTTTCAAGCGCAGCACCGCTCCCAACGTGCTCGAGTTCGGCGGCAAGACCGAGGTCAGGCGCCAGCGGCGCGGCCAGGTTGTCCGCACCCGTGTGACGATCGACCAGCGGCCGTTCATGGGCCCCGCGCTGGAGAAGGAGCGGCCGCAGCTCCCGAAGCGTTGGGGCGGCAGCGTGCGTGGAGGGTAGTCCGTGGCGAACACGAAGGGCATCCGCGCCGGTCGGGCGTTCGTCGAGCTCGGCGTGGACGACAAGATCGCCAAGGGGCTGCAGAAGGCCGAGCAGCGGCTGAAGGCCTTCGGGGAGGGTGTCCGCTCGGTGGGCCTGAAGCTCGGGGCGCTCGGTTCGGCGGCGCTGACGTTCCTGGGCGGCACGGTGAAGGCCTTCGTCGACACCGGCGATGCGCTCGACGAGATGTCGGCCCGCACCGGCGTGAGTGTCGAGACGCTTTCGGAGCTCGGCTGGGCGGCCGACCTGGCCGGCGCCGACCTGGAGACCCTCGAAACCGGCCTGCGCAAGATGCAGAAGGTGGTCACAGAGGCGGCGACGGGTTCAGCCTCTGCGACCGAGGCTCTGGCGCGGCTGGGGCTGAGCGTCACGGACCTGGTCAATCTCAACCCGGAGCAGCAGTTCAAGCTGATCGCCGATCGACTCTCGAAGGTGCAGGACCCGACGTTGCGGGCCGCGCTGGCGATGGAGGTCTTCGGCAAAAGCGGGACGCGCTTGTTGCCGCTCTTGGCAGATGGGGCCAAGGGACTCGAGGAGTACCAGCGCAGGGCCCGCGAGCTCGGGCTCACCGTTTCCAGCGAAACCGCCAAGGACGCCGCCGCTCTGGCGGACACGCTCGACACGCTCTGGCGCGTCTTGAAACAGTCGGCATTCACCATCGGAGCGGCGCTGGCACCAACCATCAAGGATCTGGGCGATGCGGTTACGCGCGCGGTGGTGCGCGTCACGGAGTGGCTGAAGCAGAACAAAGCGCTGATCGTCACGGCGCTGCAGGTTGCAGCGGTGGTCACCGCTGTGGGGGTCGGCCTGATCGTGGCGGGGACGCTGATCTCGGGCATCGGCGCCGTGTTCGGTTGGCTGGCCACGGTCGTGACGGGGATCGGCGCGGCGTTCGCTGCGATCGGCACGGCGCTGGCGGCCATCGTCTCGCCGATCGGGTTGGTGATCACTGCGGCCGTGGCGCTGGGCACCACGTTATTGGTCGTCACGGGCGCCGGGAGCGAGGCGCTGACCTGGCTGGGCGAGCAGTTCGGCCGGCTGCGCGGCACTGTATATAAGGTAATGGGTGGGATCGCGGACGCGTTGGCGGCAGGCGACATCAATCTGGCCGCGCAGATCCTCTGGCTCAGCCTGAAGTTAGCGTGGCAGCAGGGTGTGGCGGCGCTGAACCGGGCGTGGCTGGAGGCCAAGCGCTTCTTCCTGAGCATCGCGTACGGCATGTGGTATGGGGCCCTCGCGGCGGCCGAGATCGGCTTCCACGCCCTCGAGGTCGCCTGGATCGAGACGACGTCCTTCCTGTCGCAGACCTGGACCAGCTTCACGGCGGGCTTCCAGAAGGCCTGGAACACGGCGATCAACTGGACCACCAAACGTCTGCTCGAGCTGTGGGGCCTGTTCGACGAAACGCTTGACGTCGAGGCCGCCAAGAAGATGGCTGACGAGGATCTTTCGTCGGTGAACGCGGAAATCGACCGGCAGCGCGATGCGGCGCTGCAGGCCCGCGAAGCGCAGCGGCAGGCCGAGCGCGAGCGCGCCAAGAGCACCCACGAAGGCGCGCTGGAGGAGATCGGCCGTCAGGACCAGGACGCGCAGCGGCAGCTCGATCAGGAAACCGACGCCCGCGTCAAAGCCACCCAACAGCAACTCGACGAAGCCCGCAAGGCGCTGGACGACGCCGTGGCGGAAGCGCGGCGCAAGCGCGAGGCCGCCGATGCCGAAGGCGCTGCGCCGAAGCGTCCCCCGATTGATCCCCTGGCCGGCCTGGACGATCAGCTCGCCGGGCTCGGCAGCCTGCTCGCGCAGAAGATCAGCGTGATCGGCACCTTCAACCCGCTAGGCGCGGCGGGGCTGGGCGGCGGCAGCGCCGCCGAACGGACGGCCCGCGCCACCGAGGAGACCGCCAAGCACACGAAGCGTCTGGCCGAATCCGCCGGACGGTTGACGTTCGCGTAGGAGACCCGCGTTGCCCGTCGAGGTCGTCGAAAAGTTCGAGAGCCGGCTAGTCACCACCGGCACGAGCCCTTCGGTCGAGCTGCGGTTTACCATCCGCGGCACGAACGACGACGTCGCAGCGCGCAATGCCCTGGTCGCGGGCAGCCCAGCCACGTACGACCCCTGGGGCAGCGGGTGGTTCTTCCTGCCGCGGGACACGGTCAGCGTTCAGCCAATCGGCGAGGAACTGTGGGAGGGGATCGTTCGGTACGGCCCGTTCACGCCGACGAACGAGTCGACCTTCGCCTTCGACACCGGCGGCGGCACACAGCACGTCACGCAGAGCAAGCAGACGATCGCGAAGTACCCGGCCGGCACGGCGCCGGACTTCAAGGGCGCCATCGGCGTCACGAATGACAGCGTCGAAGGCGTCGATATCACCGTCCCGGTCTACCAGTTCGCCGAGACGCACTACCTGCCCGACACGACGGTCACGCCGGCCTACCGCATGACGCTCTTTCAACTCACCGGCCGCGTGAACAGCGGTGCGTTCAAGGGCTTTGCTGCCGGCGAAGTGCTGTTCCTCGGCGCCTCGGGCTCGCGGCGCGGGTACGGCGACTGGGAGATCACGTTCCGCTTCGCGGCCAGCCCCAACGTCACGAACCTCACGATCGGCGACATCACGGGCATCAACAAAAAGGGCTGGGAGTACCTGTGGGTGCGCTACGCCGACAGCGAGGACACGGCGGCCAAGGCCCTCGTGAAGAAGCCGATCGCGGTCTACATCGAGCGGGTTTACGACGACGGCAATCTGAGCCTGCTGGGGATCGGGTGAGCGATGGGCACGACGCTGAAAAAGGTGCGCAGCGGCGACCCGCTCGTCATCCCGGCGGCGACGTTCAACGCCTTCGTGGACGTCGCGCGCGACTACCAGGAGCGCCAGCGCAGCGCGACGCGTGACGGCCTGCCCGATTGGCGGCAGACGGGGATTGTGCTGGTCCGCAATGACAGCGGCGCCGATCGCGGTCGCTTTGACGTCCTTGGTGTGTCCGGCACCGTCATCAAGCCGACGGACAATGGCGACGCGTTCAAGGAGCGTGTCGCGCTGAAGGGCGTCGCGCCGACGGCGGCGCACGCGGGCCGGTTCGTGATTTTGCTCGAGCCCGTGAAGAACGGCCTGTTCGGCCGCGGGTGTGTGGACGGCGTCTGTGTTGCGCGCGTGAAGATGAACGACGAGGGCCACGTTTTCGCCGAGGCAAAGGGCGGCCAGGCCGACAAGCTGGACAGCGGCGCGGCGGGTTCAGCCTGCCTGCTGTGGATACAGCCGCCCAGCGAACGCGACCCCGACCCGACGGTTGCGTGGGTCGTGGCAAAGATCGGCCTGCCGACCGGCGCGGCGTCGATGGCGGCGGCGTTCGCCATGATCACGTCGAAGTCGGGCACCGCGCCTCCGTACCGCTATGCCGCGGCGCAGGCCACGATGGACGAGGTCGGGGCGTGGACGCAGGTCGGCGGCGGGCTGGCGTACAACAACGTGTTCAATCTGGAGGAGCAGGGCGCCGGCGGGCAGTGGGTCAACCCGCTGGTTGTGGGCGATGTGGTCCTAATCTTCGCAGCG